>JBEBHM010000081.1:0-17227 GCA_040080875.1 Pirellula sp. | reverse complement strand
CTAGCCTACGTCGTAGGAGCAAATATCGACGACTCCTATCCGAGTATCAGCTTTTCCAGGGTAACCTTGCCAATCTACAGCCAGCCGAGGGAGTCACGGAGTACGAAGTCAACACATCGCTATTTTCGGACTATTCTGCGAAGCAACGTCTGGTTCGCTTGCCTGAAGAAACAACGGCTAGATACGATGCCAATGAAACGTTTGACTTTCCGGTTGGAACGATGATTGCCAAGACGTTTTATTATCCAGCTGACATGAACGACTCCGCAAAAGGACGCCGATTGGTGGAAACACGGATAATGTTGCACGAGGAAAGCGGCTGGGTTGGCTTGCCTTATGTTTGGAATGCCGAGCAATCGGATGCTGAGCTATCGGTGGTAGGAGCTACAGTTGATGTGCGGTGGGTTCACCACGACGGTAAGGCACGGAGCAATTCGCACATTGTGCCGAACTTAAACGATTGCAAACGTTGCCATCAATCCGAAACGATGGCGCCGATCGGTCCCACAGCTAGAAACTTGAACCGCGTTTTTGTTTACGAGCATGGCAGCGAGAATCAACTCGCCTATTGGGCTCGATCAGGGTTACTTCGGGGTGCTCCAGAGCCAGTTGATGCACCGAAGTTAGCTGTGTGGGACGATCCTCAAAGCGGCGCGCTCGACGCGAGAGCCCGCGCGTGGTTGGAAGTCAACTGTGCGCATTGTCATCATCCCGAAGGTCCAGCTCGAAATTCAGGGCTGCACTTGAGCGTCAGCGTCACCGATCCTTATCAGCTCGGTATCTTCAAAACTCCAGTGGCTGCGGGCAAAGGCACCGGTGGACGGATGTACAGCATCGTTCCTGGCAAGCCCGACGAGTCGATTATGCTCTACCGACTTGAGACAACGCATCCTGGTTCGATGATGCCCGAATTCGGCCGTTCGCTCGTCCACGAAGAATCCGTCACCCTGATTCGCGAATGGATTGCCGGAATGGATACGATACGCAATTAGCTTGCCGCACCAAAGCGAATCATTGGCACCCCATGGTCGTTGCTGGCAGTCGATCTTGGCAAGACTATGCGGTCAGAGCAAAGTTGCGAATCGAGGACACGAAAGGACGAGTTGGGCTCACATATCGGCAGTGAAATGGCCGATGCTACTATTTCGTTGGTGTCGAAAACGGAATAGCCATTCGAGTTTGGACTATGTGGCAATCCTTTGCTACAATATAGGCTCTGGAAACGTCACCCTTGCTTAGGAGATATGAAGTGTCCAGCGAAGCACCCGTTCGGCCGTCGAAGTTGGTTCCCGAACAACGAACATTGCCTGTCGAATTGCATCCAAATATAGACCACATTGTTACGGAGGACGGTGCGCCTGTGGATAATCAGTTCTCCGAAAAACAGCAGCGCCTTCTTGTCGACGCTTTATATGGTTCGTGGCAACCTGGAGAGCCTTTTGTTGTGATGAGCAACGTTGGACTCTTCTTTGCCATTCGCACGCCCCCATTTGTTCCCGATGTCTTGGTCAGTTTGGGAGTCACTTCGCCTGCGGATCCTTTCCCTAAGAAAAACCGATCTTACTTTGTGTGGGAGTACGGCAAGGCGCCAGACGTGGTGGTCGAAGTTGTTTCGAACAACGAAGGTGGAGAGGATACGACCAAGCTCATGGGATATGCCAAGCTTGGCATCCCCTATTACATCATCTACGATCCAGAAGGGCACTTGAGTTCGACGCCTCTTCGAGTCTATCGGCTTTTGATCGGCCGCTACGAACTCGACGCATCGGAGTCGCCCGTTTTTGCATCGCTCGGGCTGGGAGTGCGGCTCTGGCCAGGGACGTACGAAGACATGTCGCAGTTGTGGCTGCGATGGACTACTTCAGATGGCCAACTGTTACCAACAGGTAACGAGCGTGCAGCCTACCAAGAGAAACTCGCAAACGAGGAAAAGATGCGTGCCGACGAGGAGAAGATGCGCGCTGATGCAGCTGAGCGAGTGGCCGAGCAATTGAGAGCCAAGCTGAAGCAACTGGGCATCGATCCAGAGCAACAATAACAGCCTTCTTTCTAATGGCAGTCGGCCAGAGATTTGAACCCAAGCGAGCCCAAGGGCGATCTCGCTCTTCTGTGGCTCGCCTACATTGAGGTCACGCAGCAGTTACCGGCGGCCTACCGAAATGAAAACAACGCAGTTCAAACCGCTGCGTTGTTGGATAGCTGAATTTTCTGAGCGATTTCTTGTCGCTTCAGGACAGTTCGAATTCGATGGGCAGTCGATCGGAAACGTCTAACCCTAGTTCACCAAAGAATGCGTCCCGATCTCCTTGGCCGAGCAGCGTATCGACTTCACCGTCATCCAGCACAGTTTTGTCAAGTACCAAGAAAGAGTCCTTGTTGAGTCGCTGTGCGAAGTTGGGGTGAGGTGTGCCAATAATGTTTCGGACGCGAGTCGCATAGTCGTGATTGGAGTTCCATTCCGACCATATTTCGGAGAGGGCGACATGATTGTTCGTGAAAGCCAATTGGCCGCCCACGAGCAGATCCTCTCCGTTGCCACCTTGCAACAGATCACTTCCAAGTCCCCCTACAAGGATATCGCGTCCGTCCCCTCCAGAAAGATTATCCGCTCCATCGTTGCCTTCGAGAATATCGTTGCCTGCGTCCCCTCGGAGCCAATCGTTACCGTTTCTCCCGATCAAGTGGTCATCACCCGTGCCGCCTTGCATTGAGTCGTGCCCATCGCCGCCAACCATGAAATCTTCGCCTGCGCCACCGGACAATAGATCGTCCCCTTGATCTCCGGAGAGAACGTCATTCCCATTTCCACCGTTTAGATGGTCGATTCCTATGCCCCCGAACAATCGATCTGTCGCGTTGCCCCCGTTGAGCAAGTCATTTCCCAGACCACCGTATGCAATACTATTGATGAAGGTCTGATTCGAGAAAGTATCGTTGCCAGCCTCGGCGTTGAAATCGACTCGCTGAACAATTCCAGCCGGGAAATCCCCCATGGCGATTCCGTTGGCATTGCTGGCTTGGATTCGTACCCACTGCGTGGGCATCATCGAGATGCCTCCTCCAGGTCCGAATACATAGTTCACACTTGCGAAATCGTTGATGTCGGTTCCTTGTAGGGTGGCAACACCATTGGCGTGCGACAACACGGGAACGTCTGGGATCTCTTCGCCATCGAGGCTTAAGGTACGTCCGGGCAAGAGACCTTGAGCGTCGCGCAATCCAACGACCATCGCGTTGTTGAACTGGATTTCGCTCAATTTATTCAGCCAAACATGCTGCGAAATTATCTTGGCGGGAATATCGCTGAGCCCTCCGTCGACGCGATCATCAAAGTCCATAATGTATTCCTCAATGACAGTAGAGAAGTCTTCGCTTGGATTGGTCTTGCCGTAATTGCGAGCAAACGTAGCACTCGACAAATAGGACCATTCGTCGTCCAAGCTGACGTCATATACGTCAATAACAAAGCCCGGCAATGGACTGTGGACCCATCCGCTGATCGACCGAAAACCGCCGATGATAGTATCCCCTTGTCCAGGTAGGCGGATATCCATTTCCTCGGCACTATCCCAGTTGTGTGCGATCTCGTGAGCAACAATTCGAAGAACGTTGTCTTCGCTGCTGAAGACGCTATTGGCAAAGTACATATCGCCGCCGTGGTTGTAGGCAGCGTAGGAGCTGTTCGGGTTATCATCGCTGTATACGCTATGCCGGAAGTACGTTAGTTCAGCTCCATCGACATCCACCAGGAGAACATTGTTTCCGGTTCTTCTCGCCAGCACTTCGAAGGCTTTGTCCATTTGCAGGATATCCTGACCAGACCACTGTCCTGCTCCCCAATTGGTTAGCGTTCCGTTGATATCAAAGCTCTTGTAGGGTGCTGGTGAGAAGTGGATTTGAACATCGTCGGAGTTGAAGTCGGCAAAATACTGATGCCCTTCGCTGGTGTCGTTCAGGAATCGATCTCCGCCAGTTCCGCCGTTGTAGGTATCCAATCCGCTGTCCCCGAAGAGGCCATCCATGCCAGCGCCTCCATAAAGAACATCATCGCCTAAACCACCGAGTAAGTGATCGTTTCCGTTTTGTCCGTAAAGTGTATCAACGCCTGTTCCCCCCTCGAGAACATCGTCGTTGTTACCACCGTAAAGGAAATCGTCTCCTGCAACCCCACGCAAAGTATCATCGCCATTCTGTCCCCACAGCGTGTCCGCATTGGAACCGCCGTTCAAAACATCATTGCCGCCATAACCATAAGCAAGCGAACGATATGCGGAAACGTTTGAGAATTGGTCCGCGTGATCGCTACCATTGAATCGAATCGAAGTGATTCCGTTTTTCGCAATCAAACGGTTCACGTTGCCATTGGGGCTGGTGGTGGTCACCTGGATCAGTGCGACGTTGGAAGCAGGGTTCGGATCAAATACGATCGCGTTGGTCCCAGCCGGGTCCGCATTGATCGTAATGACACCTCCCGCGATGCTTATGTCTGCGGCCATCAAGGCGCGTGACTCAAGACATTCGCGAAAAAGAGCACGGTTTCGGCGGTTGTTTCGCTTGCGCGAAGCACGTCCTCGAAACAGGCCAGCAAGCAGTCGATTCATTGGTCGGAACATGATTTTTCTCCAGAGAAGAGAGTTGAGAAAAGAAGCGTTACAACCGTTGGCTCGCCAATGAGGCAAAATCGCGACACGAATTCCAAAAAATATTTGACGTTTCGCGAGAATTACCCTCGCCTGGATCGCAGGCATCCTTACCGAATGGCCTTCGTATTCACTAAAATGCGTTGCAAAGATTGATTCGTACTGGATTTACTGCACGCAGGTGATGCTTTGAGCGATAACTCGACGATGTCTACTCGCTCGTTGCTTGATTGGTTTGGCTCGCTCCGCCAAGGGCAGGATCTCGCCGTCGAAAAACTTTGGAAACTCTATTTCCAAAGGATGGTTCAAGTAGCTCGACGAAAGCTCGACGGCGTACACAACGTGGTCCGAGACGAGGAAGATATTGCACTCAGCGCTTTCAAGAGTTTTTGCTTTGGTTTTCAGCAGGGGCGATTTGACGCGGACGCCAATCGCGAGAATCTCTGGCCCCTCTTGGTGACCTTAACAATCAACAAGTCGATTGATCATATTCGGAGCCAGAATCGTGCGAAACGGGGTGGGAAGACCAAGGGCGATGAGGACGCAGTCACGATAACCCCAGCCACGATATCTCCGGCGGATGTCCTCGATGAGATCGCGAGCAAAACACCGTCACCTGACTTGCAAGTGGTCTTTGATGAATCCTTTCAGCGACTACTGAAAACGCTGGATGAAACTCAAGACGCAGCTTTGCGCCAGATTGCATTGTTAGCGCTTGAGGGATACCGTCCATCGCAAATCGCCGAGCAGCTTGGGAATGGTTCCATTCGGACGATACAAAGGAAGCTCAAGACCATTCGATCCATTTGGGAAGCGGACCTCCATGCAACAAGGTGAGCACGGAAAAAAAGATGAAACACTCTTCGATCGACTCAGCCTAACTGCCAAAGTCAAGGTCAACAGGTTGTGTGATGAGTTTGAGCTCTTGTTGCAGAAAAATCCTAATGCAGACCTGAAAGAGTTTGTGAAGAGATTATCGCAGGAAGAGATCGAAGCCGCATTTCGTGAACTCATCGATGTCGACTTGAGTTATCGAATCCGCAATAACTGCTCGTGGGACGATCAATACTATCTCGACCGATTTCCTAAGCTGGACCGAGCTTGGCTGATCGAGCGAGCGAAAATTTTGACGGATGGAAATGCCGAGTTGTCGCCGCAACTTGCGAATCCAATCTCGAACGGCCAATTGGGAGACTACACGATTCTCGGACCGCTAGGTTCGGGTGGGATGGGGCAAGTGTTTCGTGCAGAGCACCGCCTCATGGGACGGCAGGTAGCCATCAAATTCCTCAAAGATAGCAGCCTAAAGGACCCATCGTCCAAGCTGCGTTTTGAGCGTGAGGTACGAACCATTTCCAAGCTAAACCATGCCAATATCGTAAGTGCGTACGATGCCCGCGAAGAGGCTGGAATGCTGTTTCTCGTTACAGAGCTAATCGACGGCGAAGATCTTTCCAACTTGGTCCGACGCAAGGGCCCGTTGAAGCCAAAGGATGCCATGTATTATGTTTGGCAAGCGGCCAAGGGATTAAAGTATGCCCACGAACAAGGGATCATCCATCGAGATGTGAAGCCAAGCAATTTGCTTCTCGAGAAAAAGAAGACCGTCAAAGTACTTGATCTCGGACTAGCTCGATTGATGGAGGCGGAACATCCAACAAATTCGAATCAACAAGCCATCACCAGCACAACGCACATTGTCGGCACGGCAGCATTCATGTCTCCTGAGCAGGCCAAGACTCCCTATGCGGTCGACGAGCGTTCGGACATCTATAGCCTGGGTTGCACTCTCTATTTTTTGATGACGGGCAAACCACCCTATATTGCTAAGAGCGAGATGGAAACAATCCTTGCTCATCTCAACGATCCTATTCCGGACCTCAGAATTCCGGTTGGGAGTCCTCCGGCTTCCGCTGAATTGAATCTGTTACTGCGGAGGATGCTCAGCAAATCGCCACAAGATCGCCCCGCGTCGATGGGGCAAGTCGTCGAAAAACTTGCGTCACTTATCAAGGCCGAGCAATCGGATGCAACGCATTTGTTCCAAGCGATCGAACGCCATTCGCCATCAACAAACCGGCGCCGACCATCAGGCTGGGCACGAAGACAATGGTTGCTGGCCGGCATGGCTGGAGCGAGCGCGGTCGTCATCCCGTTGGCTTGGTATAACATCTATGGCGATCGACCAGAGCCCTTGCGCGTTTCACCCACTTGGGATGACGGAATTCGATTCGATGGCGTTAGGAGCTTCGTCCGTGTTCCAATTCAAAATGAACAAGTGGGTTACAGCTTTAGCATGGAGGTTGCAGCGATTGCCAATCCACATACCATGCCATCGAATCTTATGACATTTTCTGGCCCGCGTTGCATGGCGATCTTTTTAGCGAACCATTGTTGGGGCGTCGCCCACTTTGATGGCAATCGTTCGAAGCTTGTTGTTAGTGATTCGCATGTTCAATACGGTCAAAGAGTGATTGTGGGTGCCCAATGGAAGGATAGCGAACTGGTGCTAACATTGGATGGCAAGCGGATCGCAACCAACGAGATTGAATATCCGATGCAAGCTGGCCCGAAAGAACTGTATATAGGAGGTATTCCCGTCGGAGTCATTCCCGCCGAACAAGGATTACGATTTTTTGATGGGACGATTGTGGCCGCGAGAATTCAGTCAGGGAAATTGCAGCCGATGGCTCGCAACCTGGACGAACTTTTCCGAGTGGATCAATCCACTCTTGCGATGTTTCCTATGACGGAGCGGGCGGGAAAGTTCTGCAACGACGTTGGCCCTCGCCAACTTCGAGGTGAGCTGATTCAAGCCATTTGGAACAGACCAAATTAACAGCCAAACTTTCAACACTTTTACCAGAGAGACGTGGTCATTTCACCGTTGGGTTTCAGGAGGTCTTTGGGCGAGATGCAGCCTGCGAATCGATAGCGTATTGTTTTGCTCGATTCATCCAGCGAGTAGAGAGCAATGCTGGTCAGTTTGCCGTGCCGACCATTTCGCGGCAGATCCGTTGGCCCCCAGCTCTCCTCACCGACCAACCATACGAGGCTCTTTTGTAGCGATCGAGGACGCGATATATAGTCGTAGCGAAAGCCGTCAAACGGACCCCCGAGAAACTCAAGGACAAACATGGTGCACCTCAAAAGTCGACATGAGGATCATTGCCAAGCAGAAGTTCGCCAAGCAAAATATCACCAAGCAAGACTTTGCGTCGTTTAAGAGAGTGTTAGGCGATCGTTCGCTGTTGACCATGACTGGATCCTGATTCTTCAGCCCATATTTTTGGATAGCCTGAGTCTCGCATCGCGTCTGCTTCGCAACCGATGATTCCAGTCCGATACGCTTGGGCCAACGCGCGTGGCACACAAGCCTCCATCCTAACCAGAATCGCACGATACTCGACCACTCTTGCTTTCATTTGCTGCAGAGTTGCGATGGCTTGACTGCGTCGACCCTCGGCGTCCGCAAGTGCCGTCTGCATGTCTGCTTCGGCCTGGTCTATCGTCAGTCGAGCGCCGATGTTCTTGCCTACCGAGACACTTGCAATATCGATGGAAACAATTTCGAAGATGGTATCACGGCTAAGTTCGCTGGCTCGAACACCGGTGGAAATCCGGCTGGGGAGTGCGAGTATTTCCGTATGGGTTTGAGCCGAGCCGATATTGGCAACGATACTCTCGCCGATGCGTGCGATGATCGTTTCTTCCGTTGCTCCCCCGATGAGTGTCTTCATGTTGGTGCGGACGGTAACACACGCGCTAACGCGCAGTTCTACGCCATTTTTTGCGACCGCGCTGATGGTTGCATTCGTATTCCCGATGGCAATGGGACAACGAATGACGCGAGGCAGCACACACCCCTGAATTGCAGCCAATACATCGCGTCCTGCCAAATCCACTGCAGCCGCTGTGTCGAATTCGAATTCAAGCCCGGCACCCCGCGCGACCACTAATGCTTGGACCACGCGAAGCACGTCGCCGCCCGCCATCGCGTGCGCTTGCAATCTCTCAGTAGTCATTCCGCCCGCCCCGTGATCAATGCGTAAGCCAGCCTGTCGACCGACGATCTTGGACGAAACGATGGCGTCGCTGTCTAGCCCGAGCAAGCTCATGGCGATGAGACTGCGAAGGCTGACGTCTGCGTCGGCAAAGTAAGCTCTAGCCCATTGGCTACCCCATGTGATGCCAACAGCCAACACAAATAGCGAGGCCAACACAAAAACAATGACGAGCGCAATCCAAATCGCAATCTGCGTAGACACTTAGAGGCCTTGATCCAGTCCGAGAGGGGACGCTGACCATCGTCGGCGGCGTTCCGTCACTCTTCTTACGTCCGATTCCATCTTGGAACTTTCCAATCGAGTTGGGGAGCGTCAAGCAGAGGCACATAGACTCTTGGATTTCAACGCACACGATCGGTTGCTTTTGAAACTTCCTTGTTTTGCATGACACAATGGTGAGTCATTCGACGTCTGAAAAAAGAACACGCCGTTCCACTTGGAACCGAATTGGCGCTCAAGACGACTATCACCATCTCTGAAAATTCGATCGATTGCTCAAGCCTAGGGCTATTCTGCATCCACCGCAACGCTCAAAACAGCAATCCCCGTCGGATTCATCCAAATAGCCTCCACAACCCTACCCGCGTCGCGGAATCCAAATCGCACGATTCTCCGAATCGTGACCGCGTCCGTACGCCCAATCGTCCATGCTATCTCGACTCGGAGAGTCGAGCAGACGTTACACGGAAGCCGAGGATTCAGCCAGCCAGTCGGTTAGGCTTTTCTCTGGAACTTGGATCTTTAGAATAGGCGCGAATTCTTCGAAAGCGGCGTCTGCAGCTTCCAATATGGAGGCCAAATCGAACGCACGATTGGCAGAGACTGTCTCGATACCGTCTAGAAACTCCGAAACTTCGTCCCATTCCGTGTCTTGGCAAGTGGGGAGGAGCGAAGCGAGCGCCACGCAAGCTGCGTCGATCCTTGGATTGGTCGCGTCGAGCAATTCATCGAGTGCCGGGTGGCGTTCGATGAGTACAGCGAATTCTTCTGGCAATCTCCAGTTTCGGCACAGTGCTGCGGCTGCTTGTGCGTGATCCCAACCAAAGACTTCTTGTTCGAGCGAAGAGAGGCGTAGCTTCTCCTTGGAGCGACGAGAGATGAGCGCTTCGTATTGTTCTGGCAAGGCTTTGAGCAGGATGGGAATTGCCATGTCTTGTAGCAAGGCGGCTGCAAACAAATCCTCCGAGTTGGGGACTTTCAGTTCTCTACCCAAAATGCGGGCAAAGACTGCGCGTCGAAGCGAATCCTGCCACAAGCACTTGAGATCGAAAGGCCCGAATTTTGGGTTTGGAACCAACGAGAATACGGCGCTCCAAAGCGCAAAATTCTTGATCGTACGAACTCCGACAAGCGTCAATGCCTGTTGGATCGAGGCGATTTCTCGGGAGAACCCGAAGTAGGACGAATTGACGAACCTGAGGATTTGTCCCATCAATCCGGCGTCGGCTTCGATGGGTCGAGCGTACTCAGCAGGCCCATTTTTGGGATCCTGCGAAAGCTCCAACAGCTTCATTGCGCTGGTTGGCAACGCGGGTAGTTGTGTGTTGGCAAGAACATCTTCAAGGCTGCGGATGTTGATAGGCTTGTTCACGATAGTCTTTTCTTGCGAATGGCGATTCTTGGGGCATCCATCTGACTTGGGAGCACTCGACTCCTAGGGAAAGTTATGGTGCAAAACCACATTGGGCAACCAAAGTTGACAAGTATTCACGTTTTCCTTGCTCGCTTACCGTGTTGACTTTGATGCCTAGTGGACCTGTAACGATTGCATGGCCTGGGGCTTAATTACCAACCCATTTGCCGGCCACATTCTTTCGCTTGGGGCCACGCTTCAAGGTAAATCAAAGAGATGTTTCGTCACGACGTATTGTTCTATTGTGCGCGCCGTCCCTTCCATCCATTACCTGCGATCACTCCATGGATCTCGTACAAGTTCAGAATCTCCGCAAGGTTTATCCGGATGCGATCCGCGGCGAGTTCGTAGCCTTGGACAACATCAATTTTGTGGCAAAAGCAGGCGAAGTATTTGGATTGCTTGGCCCCAACGGAGCTGGCAAAACCACGGCACTTCGCATTCTCGCGACGATTCTGCAGCCAACCTCTGGTTCCGTTCGCATTTTCAATTTCGATGTTGTCACGCAAGCAGACTATGTCCGCCATTCCATTGGTTTCGTTTCCAACAACACAGCCATCTACGACCGCATGAGCGCATGGGAACTGGTCGAGTACTTTGGCCGGTTATACGCTTTGCCTGACGATCATCTCTATCCTCGGATGGAAAAGATCTTTCGAAAACTTCATATGGAAGAGTTTCGAGACTGTCCTGGGATCAAAATGTCGACGGGGATGAAGCAAAAGGTCTCCATTGCGCGAGCACTCGTCCACGATCCCCCCGTTCTCATTTTTGACGAGGCCTCATTGGGGCTAGACGTGATGGTGGCCAGAGCCCTCCAGTCGATCGTTCGAGACTTGCGAGACCAGGGCAAATGCATCATCTATTCCACGCACATCATGCGCGAGGTCGAACGACTGTGCGATCGGGTTGCGATCGTCTACAAAGGACAGTTGCTCGATTCTGGGACACTCGAGGATTTGGCCGAGCGTCACAAGCAAAACGACTTCGAAGAACTCTTCTTTCAGCTTCTTGTGCAAGACGAGTGTACGGAAAAGAACGGTAAACGCCCGGCAGATCGAGCGATCCTCCATGAACTGGCCATGTGTCAGCCCCCCATCAACCCCGCGAGTCGTTCATGAACTGGTCGCACGTCAAACTGATCTTCCATCGCGAGTTACGAGACCAATTCCGAGATCGTCGAACGATGTTCACGATTTGCATCTTGCCGCTGCTGCTGTATCCTCTAATGGGAATGGTGATGCTCCAAGTGGCCCAGTTCCATCGGGAACAACACGTGTCGATCGGAGTGTTTGGATACGACAGTTGGCCAATCGAGTCCCCTTTGTTTACCGAGACAAACAACGATGGCCAGATCCGTTGGAAGAAACTGACAATCGATGGTGACGTGAGTGCCACCCTAAGTGAATTGGAATTGGTCGACAGTCGAAACGACTCCAATCCGCGCACGGTTTCAAACGAAAACTACGTTATCGATTCGCGGTCTGCGGAAAAATTGCTCAAGCAAGTAGAGTCGGATGTGGTCGTTTGGATCCCTCCGAGTTTTCACACCTCGGTCAATGCAGCCCCCCTTGTGATTCTTAGCAATCAGCGATGGGAACGATCTCAGCTCGCGGTGCGCCTCTTGGGTGAACGCTTGGACGAATGGCATCGGGGTTGGGTAAGGACGCGGCTGTCGGAAATCAACATCGGCGCGTCGCTGGTCGATCCACCCCGCATCAAGCAGATAGACCTGTCGTTGCCTGAAATGAAGCGGGCATTGGTCTGGTCCAAGTTGCTGCCGTTCGTCATGCTGGTTTGGGCATTGACGGGGGCATTTTATCCGGCCATCGATTTATGCGCGGGTGAAAAGGAACGTGGAACTCTTGAAACGCTTCTTTGCAGTCCTGCTCGCAGAAAGGAAATCGTGTGGGGCAAGCTGCTCACCGTCATGTGCTTTAGTGTTGGAACTGCGTTGCTCAACCTTATAAGTATGCACGTTACAACCTCCATCGTCATAACTCGCTTTGCGGGCTTGGGGGCAAACGACATGATCACTGCGTTGGGGCCATTGCCTTTGCACTCCATGGGTTGGCTCGTGCTGTTGGTGATTCCGATCGCGGCCATGTTTAGCGCTCTCGCTTTGGCTGTCGCTAGCCTTGCACGCAGCACCAAGGAGGGACAATACTATTTGATGCCGTTGCTTTTGGTTGGCTTGCCGCTTGTCATGTTGCCTATGCTACCAGGTGTGACACTATCCCCAGGTACCAGTGTTGTTCCAGTGACCGGTGCAGTTCTCATGTCGCGAGCTTTGATGGATGGGGAGTACGGACACGCCCTGTTGCATTTGCCGACCGTTGTCACGGTGACCGTATTGTGTTGCCTGCTCGCCGTTCGCTGGGCTATCCGCCAATTCGAAAGCGAAAGCGTAATGTTCCGCGATAGCGAACGATCCACCATGACCCAATGGTTCGTCAACGTGTGGCGTTATCGCGAGGATACTCCCAATGCCAATGAGTCCATCCTATGCGGCTTACTCATCCTTGTTTGCTTGTTCTTTGGTCGATTGGCCTTGGGCAATGTTCCGCTGTCATGGAACAGTATCGTTCAGTCAACCATCGTCATCCAAGTTGGGATGATCTTAGGTCCGGCGTTGATCATGGCCGTCATGTTGACACGATCAGTTCGAAAGGCGATGCGTTTGCATCGACCGCGGCCGCTTGAAATGTTAGCGACCGCGATGCTCGCCGTAAGTCTACATCCGACCTACGCCGCGTTTGCAGCTGCCGTGGGGAACGAGTACAAACTCGGAGAGCAAACGACGGCCTTGTTGATGCAATTCGACTCCATTATTTCCAGCACGCCTCTCTGGGCTGTGTTGTTGGTCTTGGCAGTGTTCCCTGCAGTTTGCGAAGAGCTGGTTTTTCGCGGATTCTTGTTTGCCGGGCTCAGTCGCAATGGTGGGCATATCCGAGCGATTCTCGCAACTGCAGTTCTCTTTGGTATGTCGCATGGCGTTTTACAGCAAACGATAACCGCTTCAGTGATGGGAGTGCTGATCGGCTGGCTCGCCTATCGAACCGGAAGTGTCGCATGTACAATTGTGTTCCACACAGTCCATAATTCGATCTCCATGATTCTCGCTTCCCATTCAAGCCGAGGCAGCAACGTAAGCTCGTGGTTGGTGTGGGCAATCGAGCAACAAGACGGTCGCCTTGAGTACAGTGCGATTTGGTGCACACTCAGCGTTGGAGTCGCCATCACGCTTCTCGCTTGGATCGCCACGAGAACTCCTATTGAGGCAAGCAGCTCGCCACAATTATCGTTTGGAAGCTCCAAGAGGATGTTGGCGCGATAATCATCGATTATCCCAATCGTTTGGTGGCATTGCGAACGATATTGAATCTCTGGTTCCCAGGCTCCGCCTCCGCGGCTCCGCCTGGGAACCCAATGAATTGCAGGCTCTGCCTGCTGTCGCGACAAACGACTCTTTGGCGAGGGAGGCAGAGCCCAGAAGAAAGTTCAAACTCGATTCGAATGATCGTGTTCGATGAGAAGTCTCCAAAATGGCTTCGATTGCTTTGCGTTTGCTAGTCGCATCCGATCGCAAGGCCCAAATCGATTTCGGCGTGGTGCCAGTCGAGCCAACGTTCGATCTGCACCCCTTCGGCCTGAAGCAAATTAAGTTTTGCTTCGAATTGTTCGGCAAGATTGCCCCGGACTCGGCCCACCTCTTCTAGTTGTGCGATCCTTCGGTTCCAAAGCGATACGTGCTCTCCTGTCTTGACCCACCGAAGCGCCGCAGATTTCTTTTTTTCAAATGCGATCTCGACTTCGGAAACAATCTGCTTGGATCGCTCCTCGATCAACGCCGCAAGCCACTCCCGACGCGCTTCGATAGCGCTTTGAACATCTTTGTCCTTGCAGCCCCATCGCAAAAACTTCGAAACGAAAAACACTTTTCTCGCAACCGGCGGCAGCCCGCTGAGCATGGCACCTACGTTGTCCCAGATATCGAGCGTCTCTTCGTCGATGGAATTCCCCAGCTTTTGCAAAATCACAACGTCGCATCTGCAACTCAATGCCGCTTGGATGTGATCGCACACATCCGCGTCCGTGGGCGAAAGGGTTGTGCTTTCGATCGGCGAATGGTTGCAGGCATTTTCCCATCCGATCAGCAAGGCCAGCTGCCGGCGTAGGGTTGCCAGTTTGGATTGATTCTCAAGCTCTTTGTCCTCCCTCGATTTCATCAGCCGCTCGATCAGGATGGGATCTAGAATCGGCACCCCCCGATCCACCAGTTGATTCTGGGCCTGTTGTTGCCGATCCAACTGCTCTGCGGTCGCGTCCAACAGCCGCTGGGCTTGCAAACAAGCTGCGATGGCATAGTGAAGTTTAAGCGCGTTGGCGGTGGCGGTCTGCCGAGTGCGGTAGGATATCGTCGATTGAATCGGCCCAATAATCTTGGACTCGCTCTCCTGTCCACGCAGCTTGGTCGATCGCGAACGCGAAACCGAGTCGGCCTGGACAAGTTTTGCAGCCGATGCGTTTTGAGCAGCCAGCACCGCAACTTGCTTGGACGAAAGCCACGTTGCCGACGATTCCTCAGCTCTCGAGCGCATGGAAGTCGCTATGGAAGCGGCGACAAACACGAATACGAAAACCCAACCACTGCATGCATTCCAATTGCAAATTGCAGTCCGATGGCGATTTTCGATTCGAAACACCGACCTGACCATTTAAGTCAACTTTTCCGAGCGAGCGTGAGCTAGCATTTGTGCTGCGAAGGCGTCATATTCTGAATAGATCGATTGTCCAGCTTGTGATCGTGAAACAGAATCTGGAAGTGCCTAGGGTTCGTATTAGGCAACTTATTCCGGAACAGAGATTGCCTTTTGGAGCCTCGTCGAAACAATTCGTGAGTTTGGTATTTCCCGTGCCCTTTGAACGATCTCATGCTCCCTTTTCCTATCTCAAGTATCTCGCCTAATCGAATTTCCCGTCGGTTGGCTGGGATAGCCTTTCCGTTACTGATGTTTGCAACTGTCGGTGGCAATCCATGCGATGCGCAAGAGAATACGTGCGTGGAATCCTGGCTTTCGATGCGTGAGCAATGGCGAACGGTTCTGAGCCCCCTTCGACAACCGAAGTACGACTGGCTGCTTTTGGCGCGAGCAAA
Source organism: Pirellula sp. (assembly GCA_040080875.1). GTDB lineage: Bacteria > Planctomycetota > Planctomycetia > Pirellulales > Pirellulaceae > JBKCUI01. The sequence goes on along the minus strand of JBEBHM010000081.1, from coordinate 1,729 downwards.
AACCGTCGACGGTCAGTGTGTTTGCGAAAAATTTGAGTACGATTCGCTGCCTGGGCGAGTGGTCCTAGTGGTCGGTGGATTGCAGTCCAACAGCGAAGCATCCAAGCACTTCGCCCAATCGCTGGAACGCCAAGTGGGAGCCCAAGACGAAATGCGTTTCGGTGTATTTGACTATCCGAACGATGGTTCCCTCGAGGAGTCGGGAGATGTGTTGCGTGAACTGCTGACTCGCATTTCGCGAGAGTCCCCTCGTACGCGAGTGACTATTGTTTCGCATAGCATGGGCGGATTGATCGCGAGGCGAGCAATCGAAAAGTCGGAATCATCCAGCAATGAACGTGCCGTTCAATGCGTCGACCAGTTGATCATGATTTGCCCTCCCAACCATGGTTCGGTTTTGGCTCAATACGCGGATGCACTCGAACTGGCTGATGTGTACACGAAGTTTAAGGAAACGAAGCAGTCTCCCATTGCCGCAGTAATTTCTCTGTTGGATGACGGGCTGGGAGAAGCGTGCGATGATCTAGTTCCTAATTCCAAATTCCTAAGGCGGCTCAACGGTGAGGAGCGAGCGAAAGGAGTTCGCTACTGTGTTTTTGCTGGAACTGCTGGTCCGATCGACCCGTGGACGCGTCTGGCAGGCACCGTATTGCTCAAAGAAACCAAGCAGTTGGCGGATATGAAGAATCTTGATCGCCCAGTGCTGAACGAAACTCGCGCGCGTGCCAAAGAATTAATCGAATGCGACGAGCTGGCGCACGGACTTGGCGATGGAGCCGTTTCGGTCCGATCGGCGAGTTTGGATGGCGTGCACGACTTCGTCAAGGTACCTATTCACCACACCGAGTGGTGCAAGACCGATGGACCTAAAGTTCAGGACCTTATTCGCCGAGTTGCTTCCAAAATCGCTCGACCATGAAAACAACTCATCCGGTCGATTGGAGCGACGAGGAACTGCTCGCCCACTGCAAATGGACATTTTCGCGAGCAAGTGGTCCAGGCGGTCAACATCGCAACAAAGTTGAGACTTGCGCTAATGTAGAACATTTGCCGACCGGAATCTCCGCACGAGCTAGTGAACGCCGCACTCAAGCAGACAACCGCCGCGTTGCATTGCATCGGTTACGTTGCAAGCTCGCGGTGGAACTGCCAAGCAGCAATGGCAACCAAGTCGACTCGCCCGAAACTCCAACGGAAATCGCAATTACCGCATCGCCTCTTTGGCAGGAGTACTGTCGGGAAGGCAGGATCAACGTTTCCGAGAACAACCGAGACATGCCGAATCTAATCGCCGAAGTGATCAACGCCCTTAGTCGATTGAACTGGGATGACATGTTAACTGCCAATTCGTTATCGACGACTCGCTCGCAAATCATCAAGCTTCTGAAAAAGTGCCCTCCAGCATTTGCTCGGCTGAACGCAGAACGCACGACGCGAGGTCTCAAGCCTCTCGAATGAATTGCGATTTCTTAGCATCGTTGACACGATCATGATTACCCAATGAACATCGACGAATACAAAATTCTTCTGTCGCTTCATTCTTTTGCCGGGCTGCACGCCTGTAGATCCAATGACAAAAGAATGATAGACAAAAGAATGTTTCGGACGGAAACCGGACCTTGCATTCACATCGGATGTCCCCTTCCGTCATTCCTCTGCTTCACATCGGATGACCACCTTCTTCATTCTTCTGCGGTTATCACCGCCCCCTCGACGTCTATCGTCCCTA
>JBEBHM010000697.1:0-4628 GCA_040080875.1 Pirellula sp. | reverse complement strand
CCCGTACTTCGTGCGTTGTGCGTCAGTGTTTTTGGTCGCCGCGAGAGTTGCGGCCATCCCTTTCGGACGATTCTAACAAGTTGTCATCAACTGAACACCCCGTAAACCGACGCGAACGGATAGGATACCAGTCACATTTCATTACTTTTCTATGATCGTTTTCGTTTCATGTCGATTCCCCGTGTTGCCATTATCGGCCGGCCCAATGTCGGTAAGAGCTCGATTTTCAATTGGATCTCGGGGCGGCGACTGGCCATTGTCGAAGACACTGCCGGGGTAACTCGCGATCGATTGACAACCCTGATCGAGTACCAAGGGCATCATTTCGAGATGATCGATACCGGTGGAATAGGAATCGAAGACGTCGATAACTTGACCAAGGAAATCGAAGCACAAATCGATACTGCAATCGAGGACGCTGACGTCCTATTGTTCGTGGTAGACACTCGCTGTGGACTAGTACCTTTGGACCAAGAGGTGGCTGAGCGACTTCGCAAAGTGGATAAACCGATCCTGTTGGTAGCCAACAAGACGGACAGCCCGACCTTGGATGCCAATGCGGACGAATTCCATCGGTTAGGGCGTGGGTGGTTGGTCCGAGTCAGCGTCCAACAAAACCGAAATAAAGATGAGTTGCTGGACTTAATCTGTCAACGCATTCCGCAACTGGACTCGATGCCCGAAGAGGTCGAGCCGCCAACCATGAAAATCGCCATTGTGGGACGCCGCAATGTGGGCAAAAGTACGTTCGTGAACACCTTGGCTCGCGCCGAACGGTGCATCGTCAGCGAAGTCCCAGGTACGACGCGAGATAGCGTCGATGTCATGTTCGAACTGGACAGTCACAAGTTCATGGCGATCGACACGCCTGGACTGCGTCGCAACAAAAGCGTCAAAACCGACATCGACTGGTACGGAGTTCACCGAGCCCAACGAAGTATTCGACGTGCTGACGTCGTCCTGATGTTTTTCGACTGCAAACAACAGATGAGCAAAGTGGACAAGCAGCTTGCTCACTACATCTCGGACAACTACAAGCCGTGTATCTTTGTCGTAAACAAATGGGATCAGCTGGCAGGACAAATGCCGACAGAACGTTGGGTGCGGTACATCCGAGAAACTTTTCCAACGATGACCTATTGTCCAATAGGATTCATTACCGGACAGACCGGCAAAAACGTCAAGGCACTTTTGAACCACGCACAAATGCTATTCAAACAGGCCAACGAACGGATCTCGACAGGACAATTGAACCGTTTGGTCAAAGCGGCCCTTGAAAAACACGAACCGCCTCTGTATCAACTCAAGCGTCCAAAAATTTATTACGCCACACAAATTACCAGCTTGCCACCAACCATCATTCTGGTTTGCAATCAACCGCAGGGATTTCCTGCACCTTACCAGCGATATTTGCTAAGCTTTTTGCGTGACCATTTACCCTTTGGCGAAATTCCTATCAAGCTCTACTTGCAGCCAAGAGCCCGCGATGATGATCGCGACGAGTTGAGTCGCCAACCCAATGCGGCCTCGCAAACCGACAATAACGACGAGTCGGAACTCAACGACGAAGATGGGTATGAAGCGATCTACGACGAATCAGAACTTCTTGAGGACGATCCTGATGCCCAAGAAGACGAAGACGTCGACGATGTTCTCGAGGATGGCGAAGGTGTCCTTGAGAATGAGCTTTCCGATGAACTCGAGGACAAGGAACGCTAGCGTCGGAAGTTGGCCGGCACCGAAACGCGAGCCCGGTAGTTCGACTCGTTGGAGAGACTGTTGCGAATCGGTGGCTTTTGCAAGGTGCTGGACTCACTCTCTTGCGTGTAGATCCAAATTTCTTGTGCGTCCCATACAACGATTTCGTCGCGACTATCACCCGTCAAATCGAGAGCGTCATAAGCATTGATGGGATGTCCATCCGCAGGCAGCTTCACGGCTCGACGACCATGGCCGTCCCATAGTCCGCCGTGAACTGGATCTGGGCCGACAAAAATCAATTCCGAGCCATCTCCTTTCCAATTCACAGGAACGATGGAGCTGCCATGTTCTGGCCTAGGTTCCATATCCAACAGCACATTCCCTTTGGAGTCAAGAATATGGATGAGCCCTTGGTTCTTCCAAAAATTCGCTGCCGCAATTTCGAGACCCGGCAATTCGGGCCGGAGGTCTGCAACGGTCAAATTCTGAACGTGGCCTATGCGCAAGTGTTGTCGGGGAACGCCAGCCGAGTCGAGCAAAACGAAGCCCTCATCGCTTCCTCCCCAAATGGTCTCCATCTTTCCGTCTCCGTCTAGGTCGACGACGGCGATACTATCGGCGTGATCTTTGAATTGTTGGTCATGATTCCATATTTCTTTTCCATCGGGCGACCATCTGGAATACCCCAGACTGATCTCCTCGCGGCCGTCACCATCCGTGTCGATTGGAAAAGGGTAATGGCCTGTATTGCACTCGATGGTCCATAGTAATTTAAGGTCCGAATCGAATGCCCAAGCTTGCTGATACCTATCTTTGAGCAGAATATCACCGCGATGTTTTTGCCCTCGGAGGTTTGCGACCAAAAGGCTATCCCCTAAAATTCGCGGATACCGATTGAATGGCACGCGAGTGCTCTTGTTCTCGGGCGTAGGGATCGCGTGCAGTCGCTTTCCCGTGGCTCCTTCGGCAATAACGAGCTCTTGGTTTTTGCAAAAGATGATTTCGTTCTTTCCATCACCATCGATATCGTGAATTTGGAACGCGACGTCGTTGGTCAAGTGGTTGCCCCAGCGGTCTGGCGTCCCTTGCCGCCATAGGACGTTACCCTTCAGATCGATGGCGGTCATGCAGCCGATTTCGCTGTTGCTGTCGGTCGGCCCATGGTGAATGATTTGTCCAATCAAAATATCCAGTTGACCGTCTCCATCGAGGTCACCAAATCGAAGGTTGCGATCGGTTCCAAATTGCGGTGTCATGATCTTTCGCCATACTTTGAGCCTAGGTTGATCGCGTGCGGCTTTGGTCTCTTCGGCATCCCAGGCGAGACGATCTTTTTGGAATTTTTCCAAAGCGGTCTGCGAGCAAGTGACACGCACATCGTCAAATCGCGCGGGGACGTCAGCCACCAAGCCTATGCTCCCGGTCGGGAATGTGGCGTCGTTTGCGCTGAGCATCGTATCACCCACCTTTACCGTGAGCCTGTCTCCTTCGGCTTGCGCGTGCAGGACCAACTCCATCCCTTCGGTGATTTGGATTGGTTTCGAGGCAAGTCGTTCTTCGCCAGGAACTTGAAACGCTACTTCGTGATTTACCCGCAGCAGAATGGCCATTCCATTTTCGACACCGACCAAATAGTAGCATCGGTCATTTCTCTGGCGAAAGGCCAACCCAACTCGTCCCTTCGTGTCCTCGATTCGCAACTTTGCTGTGACCGCATAGTCCTGCCAAAATCGACTGCCCGCAACGACCATAGGGCGCCAATGCTTCGCTTTGGTACGGCAGGTCTGGCTGAGCGCACCGTTACCATTATCGAGTCGGATCGATCGCCAAGCTAATTGTGTATCGTATCCCGAGTCAAACGCCGTAACGGACCATGGTCCCTGTGGAACGGCCTCCGGCAAGTAGTGATATTCGGTGTGTGGCCCGACAACCGGCATCAAGGATCCTGGCCTAAGCGTTTCGAACCCATCTTCGAACAACAAATGACCCTGTCCAAAAGCCGTGTTGCTTGAGATTGGCACCTCATTGAACAAACCAAGACACCCGGCCCAAGCAAGAAACAGGAAAATGCGAGAAAGCGATGGCAAGGTGTAAAGCATGGTGTGAGGTTACCGTGTTCGAGGCCAAGAAGCGGTCGTTTGCTACCGCATTCTATCATAGTGTTTTCGGCCAAGAAACACGTGGATCGTGCGTACTTTACGCTTGGTACATTAACGGAGCATTTTGTTGTTGATGGATTTGGTTGCACACATCAGGAAGAATGCGAAGCGAGCGGGCTAACTGTCGAAGATAGTCCGCTTCTTCTTTGGTATCAAGTTTGATTGCCAGGAGGGAAATGGCGTATGCTTTTTGTTCCATGCCAATCGGGAGAGACTCGGCGTATTCGGTAATATCAAGTGGCCTACCAAATTCGGCACGTAGAAACTGTATGGTTTCAGGGGACGTATCTCCTACTTGTTCCAGGATCTTCCTTTGTTCGTCTTCGGTGATTTCGCCATCTACCTTGGCCGAATTGATCATGGCTCTAATAAGCAAGACAGCTTGGTCGTTCTGAGAAAGCGGAGACGGCTTGGGGACACTCAAGTTGATCTTCGGTTCCTGTCGTTGACGTCGGCCAAAAATATCTGTTGGGAATTCTGTTGGGAATTGAGTGCTCTGTGTTGGCGGGGCATTCCGAGGCATCTCGCGTTGCTGCGGCTGACGTGTTTGCGGTTGGCGTGTTTGCGGTTGGCGTGTTTGCGGTTGGCTAGGTGCCTGTCGACTGCTTGCATGTTCTCGTTCAATGGCGAGCACATCCTCAAGTTGTTCGGGACTCAATGTAGAATCAGCTGATCGCCGCCCTCCTGGGGCCGCTTGTGACGATGGCGAAGGACGGCCACCCAGAATTTCATTGAGAAAGTCTGCTCCTGGCCCGGCACCGCCTGCGC
>JBEBHM010000696.1:0-4635 GCA_040080875.1 Pirellula sp. | reverse complement strand
GCGTCACGCAACGCTTGAACTCTGTCAGCTAATGCATAACCGGCCGCGATGTTGCCTCGAATTGCGACCATCCGCTGCCGATCCAGGCGGTCAATTCTGGCTTGAGCGTCCCCAAAATGGAACCGAACGACATTGTCGATACGTGTAAGTTTGGGGGATGCCGACAAGGCCGACGAACCGGTTCCACTTGAAATCGATCGGGACATTGCCGAAGGATTGGTGCGTACGTACAACTGAGAGATCGAATCCACGTCGCGCCGATCGACTCCCACCAAGCGAAGCTCCACGTCGTACGCATCGTCAACGCTTGCATCTCGATACCTCGAAACACGTTCATCCCCACCGACTGCAATTCGCAACGTATCGGCGATCTCTTGAACCGAGACTCCCAATGCAGCAGCTCGCTCCCGATCGATCGTGACCAACAGTTCGGGTTTGTCTAGCCGCAGCGTGGTGTCGACATCGTTGATGCCTTCGATCTTGGATGCCTTCTCGCGGAGCTTTTCGCTAAAGATAGCAAGCTCCTTAATGTCTGGTCCAGTAATCGAAAAGTCGATATCGACGTTGGCACCTTGGCGAAGAGATGTCAAGTTTCGAATCGACACGCGCACATCGGGGATGCCACGAAGCATTGTGCGGATCTCGGCCATCTTTTGTTGCTGACTGAAATTACCGACAAATGCTTTGCTCGGATCTCCCTTGAACAATTCGACAACCCAACGCTCCAGCGAAAAGCTGCGTGTGGGTGAGTCGGTAAGCCTTACGAAAATGCTGCCGCTGTTGACTCCACCAAATCCGCGTGTCCCAACGGACGACAACAACAAAGCCACCCCGTCGACCGATTTGACCCGGTTCTCGATGCGTTGCAACGCTTCATTCATCGAGTGAACGTTGGTTCCCTCTTTGGCCGTGATGCTGATCTCGAACTCAGATTCATCAACGTTGGTAGGTATGTAGTCTTGTCGGACCCAACCGTAGAGCGGAATGTTGGCCAATATCGTACCAATGCATAACAACAAAGTCAGAAATCGAAAGCGAAGCGAAAAGCGAAGCGAGGCCATATAGACCACTTCGATCCAATGATAAATCCCCGATTGTCTGGTGGTCTTGGTGTGCTTCGCGCCCGCCTTGTTGGGTTTGAGCAACAAACTGCACATCATCGGCGTCAAAGTAAAACTGATAAACATCGAAACCAAGATCGCGACCGTGGCCGTGACGCCAAACTCAAATAACATCCGCCCCGTAACACTTGATAGAAACGATACAGGCAAGAATACAATCACCAACGAAATCGTTGTGGCCAATACCGCCAACCCAATTTCCTTGGTCCCGTCAATCGAGGCCTTGACCGGGTCCATTCCCAACTCTTCGATACATCGAAAGACGTTTTCCAAAACTACGATCGCGTCGTCGATGACTACCCCTACCATCAGCACTAGCGCCAACATCGTGACGTTGTTGAGCGTAAAGTTAAAAGCCTTCATGAATGCAAAAGTGGCCACAATCGAAGCTGGTATCGCTACCGATGCAATCAGCGTCGATCGCCAAGATCGCATGAAGAACAACACTGTGAGACATGCCAAAATCGATCCAGAAATGAGGTGATTCTCTATCTCATGCAATGCCGCCAAGATGTATCGTGATTGGTCTTGAATGACTGCTACGCGAACGTCAGGAGGCAGAAGTTCCCGACTTCGTTTTAACCGTTCTTTAACCCCCGCAATCACGTTGACTGTGTTTTCGCCCGATTGACGTTGAACGCTGAGAGTGACCGTCGGAGTACCGTCGAGGCGAGCCATCGTCCGCACCTCCTTGGTCCCGTCCACAACCTCACCAAGATCTGCCAATCGAATCGATGCACCTCCGATCGTCTCGACCACCAGATCAGGAAAGTCCTTAGCATCCGCAACGCGGCCAAGGGTCCGAAGCGATCGCTCCCGCATCCCCTCATCCACTCGACCACCAGGCACTTCGGCATTCTGACGGGCCAAAGCATCGCGCACTTGTGCGATCGAGAGCTGATAAGCTGCCAGACGCTTCGCATCAATGTTGACTTTGATAGCCCGTTCAGCAGCCCCAGAAATAGTAACTTGCCCGACGCCTGGACTGGATTCGATGACCCCTTTGACATACCTGTCCGCCAACAAATAGAGCTCGGTCGGTGTTTTTTCACCGGACACTGCGATCGACATGATCGGCGAAGAATCGATATCATTTTTTTGAACGACAGGCGGGTCCACCGTTCTCGGCAGTCGGTTGACAATCGCCGAAACCGCGTCGCGGCAGTCCTGCACCGCGGCGTCGATTTCCCGAGACAGCGTAAATGTGATGAGGACAATCGAAGTTCCATCGTTGGAAATGCTTCGCAACTCTTCGATACCAGCCACGGTCGAAACCGCGTCTTCGATGACCTGCGAGACCTCGGACTCAACCTCTTGAGACGCGGCCCCCGGGTACGTGGTCCGGATAAAGACGGTAGGCAAGTCGGTCTTTGGAAAACGATCTATCCCGAGCGATGGAAACGCAACAATGCCCGCAACGACCAACGCCATGACCAGCATGAGAGCAAACACAGGGCGTTTGACACAGATTTCCGCAAGCCAATACATGGGGACCTAAACAGGCGGGAGGTGGGATGAAAAGGCAAGTGTTTTGTTAACAAAAGGTTTTTAGATCAGCCGCAGTGCACTAGCACACGGCTTTCACCGCAAAAACCGGACGCTGCCGCAAAAACCGGACGCTAGCGCGTTCCGGCTGATGTTTGCAAACCTAATACTTAATCTGCCACAAAGCACTAATTTCTGCCCCTTATTGTACTTGCTAGCCACAAACCCAGAAACGCTAATCCATGCGAATCGTCACTCCATGATCGCTAGCCCATCGCGCCCAACAAGCGTTTTACTAGCTGTTCAATCGATTCCAGTGCTCCAGGCTCGGATTGTGTGGCCATTTCCATCATGCGAACGATCGCCGAACCGACGATTAGCCCGTCCGAAACTGGGGCCAAAAGACGAACGTGATCCGGTTGCGATATTCCAAATCCGATGCAAATCGGCAAAGGAGTGCGTTCTCGCAACCACGAAACACGATCAACCAAATCCGCTGGCAATTCCGTCCGCTCCCCCGTAATTCCAGTGACACTTACAAAATACAAAAAACCGCTCGATTGCTCAGCAATCCGTAGTGCTCGCTCGCGAGGAGTCGTGGGAGTCACCAATTGAACCAAATCGAATTTCCTGGCCTTGCATATTTGTGCCAGCATGTCGCTCTCTTCGACCAACAAGTCCGGGACGATCGCGCCCGAAAAGCCTGCCGCAAGCGCTTCATCGACGTACCGCTCTGGTCCGTGCCGATGGACAATCGCATAACTAACCATCGAGACGAGCGGCATCGTGATTTTGGGCCGAACCGTGGCCACTTGATCTAAAATGTCTTTGAGTTTCACTTTTTTTCCAAGTGCGCGCGTGTAAGACGCCTGAATCACTGGCCCGTCCGCGATCGGATCGCTATACGGAATCCCCACCTCCGCCATCGAGCAACCAAGTCGATCAAGCAATTGCAGGACTTGGATCGTAAACGCAAGATTGGGATCTCCGGCAGTCACAAACGGCATGAAGGCTTTCTTCCCCTGCGCCTTCAATTGCATAAACATTTCGTCGATGGCAGTCATCCAATGTCCTAACTGATTCTATTGCTGAAGTTTGTTAATGGAGATCCGAGGGTGCATCAGGCAGAGCCTGCAACGATGGGCCCCGGGGATTTGCCCCCTTTCTCCTCCAGCCTCTGGAGGAGAAGGGGATGGGGGATGAGGAGGCTTGCGAGAATTGGCGACATGCATCGGCTACCACTCTTGGCCGCGTAATCGTGCAATCTCGGCTGCGTCCTTATCGCCCCTTCCGGACAAACAAATAACAAGATGCTGCTCCGAAGTCATCGTCTTGGCAATCTCCGCAGCCTTGGCGATCGCATGGCAAGTCTCCAGCGCGGACAAGATCCCTTCGTTGCGGGCCAGAAAATCAAAAGCGCCGATGGCTTCGTCGTCTCGGCAAGAAGTATACTCGACGCGATGACAATCCTTCCAGTAGCTATGCTCAGGACCTACCCCCGGATAGTCTAGGCCGGCCGAGATGGAATGCACATCGCTTGTCTGCCCATCGTCATCCTGCATGACATAGCTATACGATCCATGCAAAACTCCGGGTGAACCATAAGTTAACGGCGAAGCATGGTCGCCTGGTTTGGCTCCACGTCCACCCGCCTCAACACCGACCAATCGAACGCTCTTGTCCTCGATAAAGGGATAAAACATCCCGGCCGCGTTGCTCCCGCCGCCTACACAAGCGACAATCGTATCGGGCAATCTTCCCATCGAACTTAAACACTGTTCGCGACACTCACGTCCAATCACGCTTTGAAAATCGCGAACCATCATCGGAAATGGATGCGGTCCAATCACCGAGCCGATGATGTAGTGCGTATGCTCCACGCTGGACATCCAATCGCGCATGGCCTCGTTGACGGCGTCGCGAAGCGTTCGTGATCCGCTCTCTACCGGACGCACTTCGGCTCCCATCAGCCGCATGCTAAACACGTTCGGCCTCTGACGACGAACGTCCTCGGCACCCATGTACACGA
>JBEBHM010000080.1:0-17250 GCA_040080875.1 Pirellula sp. | reverse complement strand
CTTGGACTCGTCGCGATTTCTTGAGCGGAAACGACAGGTGTCTGCATCTTGGGGCGAGGAAACTCGATGGGCCTAGCCGGCAATTCTCGATTCGCGTGAACGCTCGCCCATTCTACCCATTTGACGCACTTGATTCGAAATTCATCGGCACGATACGAGTTCGCGTCCCAGACGCCTATCATTTGCTCATAGATCTCTAGCAGTTGATGGACGCGTCGAAATAGGTTCGTTTGCTCGCGATGGTGTTGAGCTACGGTCATCGCGTCGCTCGTATTGTATTGGCTAAGCACGTCAAGAAGAATGTCGTTGGAATAGGGACGGTTCAGGAGCCTTCGACCAAAGTTGTTAATTTCTTGCCGTTCGTAATTTTCCATTGTCACCAGGCCACCCAATCGATCTCGCTCTGCCACAATGGTTACAGCACCGGTCGCGATGGCTTCCCTGGCGCTGCGTCCCTTGGCAAGGACGATATCAAAACGATGAAGCACTTCGCTTGGGTCATTGACATAGCCGTTGGATGTCCCTCGCCCAATTGCAGCGACCTGCAACCCCGTGCATTGGTTGAGCCACTCTAAAAACGCGAGGTCGTATTCATAACCGAAACACAATATGGATGTCGGCTTTTCGGGAAGCGAACTTCGTAGACGGAATCGTCCAAGATCTACGCCATTGGTCAAGATCGAGCATCTGGATTCAGGAACTCCGGCTTGAATTACAAGCCGATCGTAGCATGCCCGATCGACCGCGACATAGCGGATGATGTTCGGAAGATCCGGTGGCGTATCGTGCCATGCAGAGCAATCGTGGCAAACAAAGAGGCATGGAGTATAAGGAAACCTCAACGCGGCAGCGATGGTCTCCAAAGTATGATGACCATGAATCACGTCGGGGGGGCCATCGAATCGCTCAAGGTCATGAATGACACATATGCCCCTCAATTCAAGCGTCCGAGCAAGTGGTCCGGTTCGAGGAGAATAGACGATGGGTGTATGTCCGAGCGCCTGCAACTCGACCGCAAGATCGGCCACGTACATTTCAGACCCTGTCCCTTGGTCCAAAATCAAGTTGGTGATCAGGACTCGAAGATTTACGCGCATTGCATTCCTTGCTGTAGCTCACACAACTCTTCCAGCAAGGGTAATACGTGCTGGCGAAATCGAATGCATTGGCTGTAGCGTCCGGCTTTGACTTGCTGTTCGCCATGAATTTCGTAGGGTGTCTTTCCTGTCGTGGCAGAGAGCCAACGTTTCGAGTAATGTCCATTTCGAAACAATTCCATTTGCAAGGTCGTTTTTGCTGGGCCATCCAGCAGTTTTACGGCTTCTGTCGCGATTTCCACATAGTCCTCGATGCTCCTCTTTTTTGCTTGCTGCTCTTGGGCGGTGAGTTTTAGACGATGGAACGACGCCTCGTCGGTCGGCACGCTCCAGTCTTCGATTGGAAATTCGATAACTTGGATCGGATCCGAGCGGTTCTGCGAAGCGATGAAAACCGCTGCGTCCACCATCGCCCTCCATACATCGTGTGCCAATATTCTTCCCTCGGCAGAATCAACAACGACGCTGCGAGTCCCGCTTTCGCAAAGCGCGGCGGCGATGGTCGAAACGATCTTTAGCAAGGGGCTTCGATCTCCCCGCAATAGCATGTCATAGAGGTCTTGATCGTTGATCGCACCAAAGATATTACCCGCTTTGCATCCGATCGATTCGATCATTCGGCCTGTTCGGCGAATCCGAGGCTGCAGCCCGTGGGCCGCTCCCTTGGTCAGCACATAAACCGTGGGCGTGGCCAAACACATCCATGCATGCACTAGCAACTCATGTGCCGGATGAGCAATCAACAACGCGACCTCTCCTGAATCGGGAGCTTCGAATGGATTGAATCGGCTGAATGAACTCTCAGTGACTTGGTCGTCCATTGTTATCATCTCCTTGTCAGGCTTCATGCGGCACGATTGTGCACTAAGGGGTACCCGAGGCCTTGCAAAAGTGATGCTGCTTCCAATTCGAATTGAAATACGTCGTCGGACGAAAGGTCGTTTCTCCACGCATCCATCCGGGACTTGTTCAGCGGTTCGGTCGTTCGCCGCGCTTGTTGAAAGCGCTGCTCTTTGGTCAACCAAAAGGAACCGTCCGGATGCTTTCGTCCCTCGTGTTCTGAGATTCGACTGAGTGAGCGCCGATGGTACTCAAGCATGCTCGTTTCGAATGGCAGTTGCAGAAACTCGCAAATTTCCTCCAGCACGATTTGCGGTCTCTCAAGCAACGCTTCATACCTCAGTTCCATGTAGCGCTGCACCCGCGAACTTGCACTTCTGGCTGCCTCAATGCTCAGTCGCCACGTTCGTGCCAGACTTGCCATATCTTTGCCAGGCGAAAACCAGAGCGGCCTAAGCGACGCGGCCACGGCTCTTCCATCTCGAATGATATGGATGAACGACGCCTCAGGAAGTAGCTGCTCGATGCCCGCCATATAGAAGCAGTAGCCGGGCGTTTTGTCTCCATAGCGGGGTTTGTGAAAACGAGCGGAGTATTGCTCATAAATTCGTCGAACCCCGTTGGCCAAATCGAAGGGTTGGATTCCAGTGATCGAGGCCCGCAGTTGATCTTCGTTCAAATGAAAATCTGGCCAGCCCGGAGAAGTTTCAGGAGCCGTGATGAAATCCAACAACGATTCAGGATTTGAAAAACGCTGAGGGTTTTCACTGATCGGTGCCAGAAATCCCGTTTCAGGTGGAATGGCAAGGGACGAATGCGAGTCCAGAATCAATCGCAACAGCGTGGTCCCTGATCGCGGAGCACCCACGATCAAGGGCATCGGCGGCCGCTTGTGGACGGCAGTTTGGTTCGATCGGCGAAAAATTGATAGCATTGCGTTGAATGTAAAGACGTGGTGCCCCACAATTCTTTTAGTCGCTCCGCACACATCGATGCAAGTGAGATTTCATCACCCAAAGCGGCTTTGTCCTCAGTGCACCGGCTTTGCCATCTGTGCTAGTTTCCCAAAAACGCGAACAGCTAGCACAGATGGCTGCGCCGGGGCACAGATGGCTGCGCCGGGGCACAGATGGCTGCGCCGGGGCACAGATGGCTGCGCCGGGGCACAGAGGATGAACTAAGTGGAGACTAGGTCTATATGGGCGTGCGCAATTCAGCTCGCATGTAGTGGAAACCGTCAAGGTTTTCGAGGCGTTGTCGAAACGCTTGACGCATTCCGCTACTACGTGGCAGCTAGAACAAGGCTTTCAAAGTCAGGTGTCGCCGCTGTCGCGACGCGCTCGCAGTTTCTATTGACTAGATCGTTCGTTATGGCTGGAGAAAGGCTCAACCAACGTTGGCGTGTCGCTTGGTCTCCAAGCAATTGGCAAACTGTCTGGGCTATGTTCTTGCTAGTGGCCGTGATCGCGTGCAAATCGTTTTGTTGAATATATCGCTTCAATGAGCTTGGCAATTGATCAATTCGGATTTGGCGATAAACATCCATCGATTCCACTTCGGCCCCCAGTTTCTTCAGCCGGTCCATGGCAATCGTTTCTCCGTCGGGATTTCGCACGAACAGAAAATTTTTGCCATAACAATTCGCTTCAAGAAGATCGGCGAGCGAATCCGCCCCCGAGATATTCGGAACGATATCGCAATGAATCGAGTGCCGAGCCATAGCTTCCGCAGTCCTGTGTCCTACAGCGGCAATCTTGGCTTTGGACATGACGCGTCCATCCAGTCCCAATTGAAGCAGTCGGTCAAAAAAAGCGTCGACGCCAAAGACGCTGCTGAAAACAACCGTATCAAATCTACCGAGTGCTCTTAGCTTGGAATCTACAACGCTCCAGCTTTCCGGTGGTTCGATTCGTATTACCGGCTGATGAATAACATTGGCACCCAAGTCAGAAAATCGCCGAACTAGCTCGCCCGAATGGTCAGGGCTTGTGACCCAAACATTTCGTCCAAACCACGGTCTCTTGGAAAACCAATCCATGTCCTTGGCCATTTGGGTCACTTCCCCGACCACGCAAATGACGGGGGGGCGAAAGTTCTGAGCGGACGCAATGGCGGTCGCTACGTCACCTAACATGCAACGCAACACTTCTTGATCGGGCCAAGAACAACGTCGAACCAGAGCAACGGGTGTTTTGGAAGATTTGCCGGCTGAGATTAGCTTCTGGCTCCAATCGGCTGCCGTAGTAACACCCATGTACATAACTAGCGTACCCGGGAATTTGGCCAATGCGTCCCAGTCCATCGATTCCTCAACATCGATGGCACCTTCGGAATACTGCAATTGGCCGGTAACCAATGCGACCGCTGAGGACCAGTCGCGATGCGTCATAGGGATACCGGCATAAGCACTTGCGGCAAGCGCTGCCGTGATGCCGGGTACGATTTCGAATGGGATTCCCTCCTCAATCAGCCGATCCACTTCCTCCGACGTTCTTGCGAAAATTGCGGTGTCCCCTCCCTTGAGCCTCGCGACGCTTTTTCCTTGTTTAGCAAATTGAACGATCGCTTGATCGATATCCGATTGGCTCCACATCCCGCCATGTCCGTGTTTGCCAACGCAGATTTTATCGGAGTCGTGGCGGGCCCTTTGGAGCAGTGAGTCATTGACCAAACCGTCGTACAAAATCACATCGACGCGGCTCAGCAACTCTGCACCTCGAACAGTGATCAGCCCCGGATCGCCTGGTCCCGCTCCAATCAAGTAAACCATGCCCGGTGGCAGTGGGCGGTGGAAATTGGAAATTCGGCGATCGTGAGTATTGAAGGTCATTCTGCAAGCTTGCGAAGCACCGTAGGCAAGATTCCGCCATTGCGGTAGTAGTCGATCTCGACAGGTGTGTCGATACGGACCAAGGCTTCGAATGACTTCTTGGTTCCATCCGAATTGTTGGCGATGACTTCGATGCGGCTACGGGGTTGCAAAGCATTGCTGAGCGACGGAATATCAAAGACTTCATCCCCTGCGAGGCCCAAGCTTTGAGCGGTTTGACCCTCCAGAAATTGCAACGGCAACACGCCCATTCCCACAAGATTGCTGCGATGTATCCGTTCGTAGGAGATCGCGATTACAGCTTGAATACCAAGCTGCAGCGTTCCTTTCGCCGCCCAGTCACGGGACGAGCCTGTTCCGTACTCCGCACCTGCCAGGATGATCAAGGGTGTTTTGCTTGCTTGATATTTGATCGATGCGTCATAAATACTCATTTGCTCACCGGTCGGCAGGTAACGAGTGACTCCTCCCTCGACACCCGGGGTAAGTCCGTTTCGGATGCGGATGTTCGCAAACGTACCTCGGACCATCACGCGGTCATTTCCTCGGCGGGCACCGTAGCTATTGAAGTCGCGGGCATGCACTCCGTTTTCGATGAGGAATCGGCCGGCTGGGCCATCCTTTGCGATGGAGCCTGCTGGCGAAATATGATCGGTGGTCACGGAATCGCCGAGCATGGCTAATACGCGGGCTCCCTGAATGGGCTTGATCGATCCTTCGCCTTTGCTGATTCCCTCCAGGAACGGCGGTCGTTGAATGTACGTGCTCTTTTCGTCCCATCGATACAGTTCGCCTGGCGTAATTGGGATCGCATTCCACGTAGCATTGTCGGTAAATGCGGTTGCATACTGCTTGACGAACATGGATGGCTGTACGCTTGATTCGATCGAACTAAGAATCTCCTCACGCGTGGGCCATATTTCCTTAAAGAACACGGGCTTGCCTTTTTCATCGTGGCCGATGGGTTCGGTTTCGAAGTCGATATCGACGGTACCCGCAATCGCGTACGCGACGACCAAAGCTGGGCTTGCCAGATAGTTAGCGCGCGTGTGTGGATTGACTCGTCCCTCAAAATTCCGGTTACCACTCAATACTGCCGCAGCCACTAGGTTGCCTGACGTAATTGCATTTGCGACAGATTCTGGCAGCGGCCCGCTGTTGCCGATACAAGTCGTGCAACCGTATCCAACCACATAGAATCCAAGTTGCTCGAGCGATGATAGAACGTCCGCTTTCGTAAGATAGTCCGTAACCACTCTTGAACCAGGTGCGAGACTCGTTTTCACGAAGGACTTGACTTTGAGGCCTCTCGCGACGGCTTTCTTGGCCAAAAGACCGGCTCCCAACATCACCGATGGGTTGCTCGTGTTGGTGCATGACGTGATCGATGCAATCACAACAGAGCCGTGCTGAATGTTAGTCGCGTGACCGTTCTCCTCGACTTTGGCGGACGCTCCGAGTTGTTGGCTCGTAAGACCGAAGCCTCGTTCTGCGATCGGGGCAGTCAGGGCTTTAGCAAACGACGACTTGACTGATTTAAGCGACACGCGATCCTGCGGGCGTTTTGGACCTGCCAGCGATGGTTCAACACTTCCTAGGTCGAGAGTCAGGACTTTCGTGTAGTTCAGTTCGGGACTGCCGTCGACTCGGAATAGTCCCTGTTCCTTGCAATAGCGATCGACCAGTTGAATTTCGTCGGCGGTACGCCCCGTGCGCTTTAGGTAGATGAGCGTTTCGTTATCGACGGGAAAGAATCCCATCGTTGCTCCGTATTCCGGAGCCATATTGGCGATGGTGGCTCGATCGGCGAGCGACATGCATGATACGCCGTCGCCAAAGAACTCAACAAACTTGTTTACGACACCTTCCTTGCGAAGGATTTCTGTGACTCGCAAAACCAAATCGGTCGCGGTTGCGCCGGGTGCAAGGTTTCCAGAGAGCTTCATCCCGACGACCTCTGGCATGAGCATGTACAATGGCTGGCCCAGCATGGTCGCTTCGGCTTCGATACCGCCAACCCCCCACCCCAAGACGCCTAGGCCATTGATCATGGTAGTATGCGAATCCGTGCCGACCAAGGAATCTGGGTACGCGACTGCCCCAGCATAGTCTTTGCCTTGAAAAACAGCTTTGGCCAAGAATTCTAGATTCACCTGGTGCACAATACCGGTGTTGGGTGGCACCACGCGAAAATTATCGAATGCCTGCTGGCCCCAACGCAGGAATTCGTAGCGTTCTTTGTTCCGCTCGAATTCGACTTCGACATTTTTGGCGAGCGAGTCTGCTCCCCCGTAGAAATCCACTTGTACCGAGTGGTCGATCACAAGATCCACGGGAATGAGGGGATTGATCCGTTTCGGGTCCCCACCCAAAACCTTCATAGCGTCCCGCATGGCAGCGAGATCAACCACCGCCGGAACGCCCGTGAAATCCTGCAAAACGACACGGGCAGGTTTGAAAGGGACTTCGAGTTCGGCAGGCTTTGCAGCATTCCATTTGGCGAGGTTCCTGACGTCATCCTCAGTCACTTGATAGCCGTCGCAATTACGAAGGACGGCTTCGAGCAACACACGTATCGAGAACGGCAGCCTGGAAACCTGGGCGATGCCATCCTTTTCCAGCTTGCTAAGTCGATAGATACCGATTTGGCCTTGAGGAGCTTGAAAAGTATCGCGGGCACCGAAAGGGTCGGTCAAACGCATATTCGTTGGCATAGCTTGAAATCGAAGATAGGGTACTTTTACGCTAAAGCAGGAGCGAGCAGATGCAAGGCTGTCGCTGAACTTGATCCACGGGGCTGCTATTGTACCTATGCTGGCCAAAAGAAAAACGGCCCGTACAAGTTACCTAGTACGAGCCGTTTTTGCGTTTTATTAACGGGTAGCCTTTGGGGCTACCAAGCGTTTGATATTACTTGCAACCGCATCCGCGAGCCTTAGGAGCTGCACAACCGCAACCGCGAGCTTTAGGAGCTGCACATCCGCATCCGGAGCTAGCTGCTGCTGAGCCACATCCACCTGCGTCGCCGCATCCGCCAGCTGAACCACAACCGCCGCCGATTGCTCCGCCGCCGATCGAACCGCTGCCGCAACCACCGCCGATGCCTGCTCCGCTGATTACACCACCGGAAACCGAAGCTGCACCACCAACATAGGTTGTGACAGGAACGGTGACAGTTTGTGGAACCATCTTGCAAACGGTAACTGCAACTTCTTCCGTCGTTGTGTAAGGAACACAGACGTTGTAGGTGTCAGTCTTTTCTTCGTTGACAGTGTCATAGACAGTGACGTTGACAGTGCTAACTCGTTCTTCTGGAACCATGACCGTTGTGGTCACGTCTCTAGTTTGAGTTTGCTGAGTCATATCGGTAACCGTACGAGTACGGCTGCGAGTTTCTTGGGTCATGACAGTCTTAGCAACGGTTCGAGTCAATTGCTTTTGAACAACGCTTGGAACCTTGACAGTTCGGCTGCGAGTCTCGGTATTGTAAACAGTCTTGCTTACAGGACGAGTTCGTGTTTCCATCTCGGTGACGGTACGGTTGACCGTTCGCTGACGGGTTTCCGTGTTGTAGACCGTCTTGGCAACAGTGCGTTGACGAGTTTCGGTCTTCATTTCGCACTTCCTGACGGTGCGTTGACGAGCTTCGGTAACATACGAAACCTTGTTCACAGTACGCGAACGTTGTTCGGTTGTCATCGAGCACTTCTTGACTGTTCGGTAGCGAGTCTCAGTGTTGTAGCTAACCTTCTTGACGGTTCGTTGTTGAACATCGTCTCGATAGAGAGTCACATTGTAGGTGTATGGCTCGTCAACCATTTGACTTTGCATGGTTGTCACAGGAACTTCTTCCGTAACGATGTTTGGAACCCAAACTTTCTTGCAAACCGTACGAGTTGCTGGAGCAGCCATAACAACTGTACCGCATCCACCGCCGGAAACGATTCCGCCAGCAACAGCACCGCCGCCGCATCCGCCGCATCCGCCAGCAACTGCACCGCCGCAACCACAGCTAGGAGCTGGAGCAGCACATCCGCATGCTGGGGCTGCTGGGGCTGCACAACCGCAACCGCCTGCTGAGCCACCCATGTGAACATGTCCGCCGCTAACGACTCCACCACCGCAACCAACAGCAACTTCTTCAGTGACAGTTTGGTACGAACCCATGTCTCGGGTAACTGTTCGGCTCGATTGAACTGGGTACGATCGGCAAACTTGACGGCTGCCTTGTCGTTGTTCGGTATAAGGAACACGAACTGTATACGACTGAACTTCGTCGGTGTACACAGGGACCTGGACCGTATAAGGAACTTGTTCGTCGGTGTAAACAGGAACTTGTACTGTGTACGGAACTTGTTCTTGAGTGGTTACAGGGACAGTGACGTTGTACGTTTCGGCAACATCTACGTAATGAGGAACAGTGACTGTGTAGTCAACCGTTTCATTGACAGTCGACGGAACTTGAACGGTATAGTTTTGGACGTCTTGAACTGTCTTGGAAACAGCAACTTGGTACTGTTGTTGTTCAACAACCGTCGAAGGAACCGAGACGGTGTAGGATTCTTCTTTGTCCGAATAAACAGTTTCGTTGACTGTGTATGGAACTTCTTCGGTTACCGTCTTGGGAACATTGACCGTGTAGGTCTCTTCCACTTGACGCGATACAGGTACGTTGACCGTATAGCTGACTTGCTTGGTTTCTTGCTTCGGAACCATGACAGTCGATTTGACTTCTTTGGTTTCCGTGCGTGGAACTTGGCGTGTCACGGTGTAAGTGCGAGTGCGGGCTTCTGTGCGGGAAGCGTTCTTGGTGACCGTACGCATTTCGGTCACTTGCGTCGGAACCATGATCGTCTTTTCGACGTAGCTGATTTGGGGGCCGCAACCTGCACCGCCACCAACAACCATGCCGCCGACGTCACCGCCGCCGACAACCATACCGCTCACGACACTACCGGACGCGACAACGGACCCACCGCTGCCACAACCACAGTTGTCGGCGCTAACATTACTGGCCCCAAAAAGCATTGCGGCCAGCCCAAGGGCTAAACCTGGGCGAAACTTCATTGTAGTCTCCTCGAAGTAAAAAAATTCGGCCTCAACACGGCCAGTCAAAAAACGCTTACTCGTCCGTTGCAAACAAGATGCAACGGCTGTAATTCAAAAGTTGTGTCTTCAGTGCAGCCCAGGTTGTCAACCGATAATCCAGAAAATTGGCCGACCAACCGCAATTCATTTGAAGTTGTTCGCCGGGCTGCCTCCGAGTTTAGCTTTGGGTTGCGGATAGGGAAGCACTCACATGAAAAATCTACCCATTTTTTCCGAATTCGCTAACCGTTACAAAGTTACAGCGATTATTCGTCTTAGACTTTTGTGGCTACTCACAACTTTCGTATTTCAAGCTTGACCCTAGAAAAACTAATTGAAGAGATGCAGGTCGACATAATCAAGCCCGATTCAGTCGAAAAAGACTTGAGAATCTACCGTGGTCTACCTTGGAACGACTGGCAGATTTGAGTTTTCCACAATGTTTTTCCCGAGATTTTCCACCTGAGCAACGTTTAGATCGTTAGTGAATTGTGAACCGCGTTCTAAGAAAAGCGGCCCGTCAGGTGTATTTTGAACTGCCCTCAGTCCATGATGTCGTGCCATCTCCAACGTTGCCAGAAACATGGCGACCATCGCGCTCTTGTGCATTCCTATTTCAAACAGATCTTGCAGCTCAATCCGGTGAGAGCTCAAAACTCGCTGGTGAATTCGGTGCATGTAGCTGTGGATTGGGGTGTCGTCGTACTGAATGCTGTGTTGAGTGGATTTCTGGCGCGCTTTCAATATTCTGCCAAATGCGCTAACCAAATCCCAAATCTCCACTCTTGCAATCGGAACCTCTCCTACGTCCACGCGCCTCGGTGGCAAGTCGTTAGCAAGTCTAGGATAGCGCATTTGCCATCGACGGCTTTGCTCGTCGAGCAAACATGCCGCATCCCGGAAGCGTTTGTATTGAACTAACCGATCCACCAAATGCGGCATGGACTCGTCCCGAGATGTTCTCGCACCCAGATCTTGCTCGTCGTCCGAATTTGGCAAAACCGTTTTCGCCTTCAGTTCGATCAGTTGACTTGTGATCTCAACAAACTCACCGACGTCGTCTAAGTCAAACGCTTCTAAGATTTCGAGATACTCGACGAACTGATGTGTGATCCGTGCTAGCGAGACATCCTCGAGCGGCAGCTCTTCGCGTTGAACAAGATAATAGAGCAAGTCCAACGGTCCGTGGTAACTTGGTAGATCGACACCGAATACCATGTTGATCCGACGCTATCGCGTCAAGCCCATCGAGAACGAGAATATTTGGCGTGAATCGTTGTCAGCATACGCAACGGGAAATGCAAAGTCGAAGGCCAACGGAGCTGGCCCAAGCGCCGGGACCGCTATGCGTGCACCAAAGCCAGGTGCCACTCGGAAGTTTTTCGCATTGAGTTCGATATCCTTTTCAACGGTACCATAGTCGACAAACGCCACCATGCGCAACATCTCGTCGGCGGTGATAGGAAACATATATTCGAATGTCCCTAACATCTGAAATCGACCACCGGTCTGAACATCGCTCTCCACCGGACCGGCACCACGAAACTGAAACCCTCGCAACGTAGAGAATCCACCAGCAAAGAAATTTTCAAACAATGGCGTATCGACACCCGTGAATCCAAGTCGCATCGAACTGGTAAAGGTATGCCGGCCACCACCGTCTGGTCTTTCACGCACGAGGAAGTATCGGCTCAGATTGATTTGACCTCGCGGGAAATCATACTCGCCAAATGTTTGATCATAAATGAACTCTAATAAATGTCCTTCGGTTGGCAAGAACGGGCTATCGCGTGTGTTATGCGCCAAACGAATGCGACCAGTGTACAAGTCGTTGCTTCCCAAGACTCGATCGAGCGCCGGCAATCCGAGGACTCGTGGTGATTCAATCTTGACATCTTCCGCTCGCAGTTCTGTCGATAAGGATAGGTCCGGTGTCACTTCGTATCCAAGCATAACTCTGCCTCCCAGCCTTTCCTCGGACCAGTCGCGATAAATGCGAGTGAACAAGAACCCGCCTACCGATAGACTAAAGGGGGAGTATCCGAACAAGTTCGGTTCGGTCCAATTGACGGTATATCGCTGGACCCGATTGCCAGGAACCAACTCCATCCGAAACTGTTGCCCCGCACCTCGAAACGCACCGTTTAGCATATCGCTTGGGCGGCCTGGCCAGTTAAACAGATCGAAATTGCGCTCTTCGAGAATAAACTGCCCTGCCACTCCGAGATCGCTGTTGACCGAGCCGCCCACCGAGAATCGTCCGGTTTGCCCCTCTTGAAGGATTACCGAGAGGGGTACGTCGCGAATATTGGGTTTGTATCCGTACGGGCTCGCGTCGCCATATTGGTTTTCAGGCCGAATGATATACGGTTGATCCAGGGGAGGGGCGATGCTAGACGGGTAAACGGCTGGACCATTCGGGACAATTGTCTGCGCTGGCGGTGGTGGAGCGTACATTGGCTGCGCCGGAACCGGTTGGGAATTCGTCGAACCCGGAGGCGGTTGATACCCGTATGTCGCAGGGTTGCCACCATAGACCTGTCCTGTTCCATAGGCTGGCCCCGTTCCGTAGGCAGGAGCGGAGCCACCTGGCTGCGTCGTCTCATACGGTGAGGGCACGACGTAACCCGAGTTGTTTCCAACCGGCGGACCGTACTGCGGCCCCGATCCGTACATGCCCGGCCCGATGGACTGCGCATACGCACAACTCATTCCTAGCGATGTGCTGATGCCTACCATCATCCGGATCGCGGCGATGCGAACCCATTTGCAATTTGGTTGCGTTGATCTCGGTTCGTTGGAATGGAAGCTTGGCATGGGTGTTTTGAAAGGTTATTTCAAGGGATCATAGGTTGCACAATGCGTCGATGGCGCGCTAGCGATCTTTGCCATAGGGGGCTTCCGGGCGCTCCACTTGGATGCTCGGCAGAATACCCTGGCTCGGATCGGTATTGAAGATGGTCGTGAACTTGAGTCGGCGCTCGGCATCGTCCAACTCCGGACCGTTGATGATGCTGCCTGGTCGCAGTTTGCCTAACGGCTGCAGAGCCACTCGCTCCTTGGTATGGTCGCCCTCAATTCGAACGCGAATCTCGCTCGCCCGATACACGTCACCCTCGCCGATGTTGTAGATCACATCCACTTGATTGTCAGGTTGGTATACCAACTCACCCACCACGTCGCAAAAAATGTGACCCTGGGCGCCATACACATCACGCAAGAATTTTTCGTCGTGTTGTTTGTTCATCTGAGCAAACGGGTCATTCATTTTAAGTTTCATGTACGGGAGCAATTCGGAGGGTTGGTATCGCTTGGTACCCGTGATAGAAACCGACTTGATCGTGTAACGTTCCCCCTCCGATACAATGAACGTCAAATCGATAAAGTCACCTCGTTGGTTGTAGTCTTTGCGCATGTCGACCCGTGCATCGAAGTACCCCAGCGAACGGTAATAACCCATCAAGATGTCGCGATCCATCTCGATCTTGGGATCCGAAGCGATATTGAACATGTACGACGTTATCCCTCCCCTGGCATCTCGGCTCTTGATCTTGGATTTAAGAACGTCCGACGCAAAGGCCTTGTTGCCGACGAACGTGATTTTGTTAATGCGTTCGACGGGCCCTTCGTTGATAATAAACTCGACGTCGCGTTCACCAGGCTTGAGCCCTGATGCGATCTGGATGTCGATCTGATTCATCCCTTTGTCTTGATACAGTTCGATCAATTGAGAACGCGCTGAGTTTAGCTTGATCGGGGCCAGCGGGTCTCCTTTGTCGATTCCCGCGTGTTTTCGCAACTCTCGGTCGTCGAGGGCTTCGTTGCCTCGGAAAATCACTTTGCGCACAATCGTTTCCTCTTCGATCAGCAAGCGGATGTGCACGCCTTCGGGAGTTTCCGAGAAGTAAGGTTTGATTTTTCGGAAAAGATTGGTCCGATACAGTTTGCTGATATCTTGGCTGAACGTATCTTTGTCAAAATTGCGGTCCTTTCGCGACTGCATGGTCGAGACAATGAAGTTCTCGGATACGCTTTTGTTTCCTTCGACGGTGACGGACAAGATCGGAGCACCGTCGGTAGCTTGGCGACCGCGTGGACCTCCCGCTTCGTACAATTTGTCAATGAACTTGGGATCGCTAAATGCCGGAGCATTGTCACCTCCACCACCACCAGGCATCCCTCCACCCATTTGCCCCCACGCAACGCACGTGTGGATGAGTGCACACGGGATCAACCAACCTTTGCTTGCCATATGCCAAATAGTCATGAGATCCTCATGTTGTTCGAGTTGGGGATAGGTTTGAGCCTGAGGCGCTAGCCGAGTTTCGTGATCGATCGGCTAGCGCCTCAGGCTCATGAATGCGAATGATGTGTGATTTTGAGAAGTGGAAGAACGCTTAACCATGAGTGAATACACAAAACAACTTTGGTAGAGCAACGCCAGCCCCAGGCGACTTGAGCTTTTTGGAAGATTTTCGGATAGAATGCGGCTCTTTGTTGGCCTCCTCACCTACCTCCCTTCCTGAGATTCGTTATCCCACCCAAATTCACAGTCATGCATGCTTCCAGGCCTTTGTTTGTTAAATCCACCGCACTTGTTGCTGTTTTGAGTTTCATTGCTACGCTGTGTATTGCATTGGTTGGAAATGGCGACGACAACACCGATAAGCGTCGCTTTGCAGCCGCTGAGCCCGCTACGCCCACTGCCATCTTTGGCCAAACTGTTCGCGAAACCGATGCGCGTTCCCCTGCAGACGAACTTGCAGGTTTCCATGTCCCGCAAGGCTTTCGCGTGGACTTGATCGCTGCCGAGCAAGTGATCGCTAAACCCATGAACTTGGCGTTCGACCAGCGAGGCAGACTTTGGGTCACTCAATCCACGCACTACCCCTATCCCGCCAAACAAGATACCGAGGGGCTTGACGGGATCGTCGTTCTGGAGGATCGCGATCAAAACGGCAGCTTTGAGACATCTCGCGTTTTCGCAGACCGACTGAACATTCCGATCGGCATCCTTCCATACGGAAACGGTGCCCTGTGCTTTTCCATTCCTAACATTCTTTACCTGCAAGATACCGATGGGGACGGTGTTTGCGATCGGCGAGATGTTGTGCTGGGGCCGTTCGACACCACTCGCGACACCCACGGGATGGTCAATTCGCTCAGATTGGGCAGCGATGGTTGGGTCTACGCTTGTCATGGTTTCAACAATCAAAGCGAGATCAAAGGGACCGACGGCCATACAATCAAAATGACCTCGGGCAACGTCTTTCGATTCCGTCCAGATGGTTTGCGAGTCGAACTCTACTCGCAAGGGCAAGTCAATCCGTTTGGCATGACGCAAGACCGTTGGGGATTTTGGTACGCTGCAGATTGCCACAGCAAACCGATCTATCAGTTGATTCGCGGCGGGTGCTACCCAAGTTTCGGACGTCCCGATGACGGGCTGGGGTTTGTGCCCCCTATGATGAACCACTTGCACGGCAGCACTGCCATCGCGGGCTTGGCTCACACCAAAGACTCTCGCTTTCCACTCGCGATGTCTGACAACTTCTTGAGCGGCAATGTTATGACGTGTCGCATCAATCGCAATCGTATCGAGTATCGCGGCGCGACCGCCAAGGGAATCGAGATGCCCGATCTGCTTACCAGCGATGACCCATGGTTCCGACCCGTCGATTTGCAATTTGGACCGGATGGTCATTTGTACATTGCGGACTTCTACAACAAGGTCATCGGCCACTACGAAGTCCCCCTCGATCACCCGGGCCGCGATCGTCGAAGCGGGCGAATCTGGCGATTGAAGTGGGAAGGAGGCGACTCGATCCAATCCACACCGACGTCCAAGACCTCGCCTGAAAACGTCCGACCCTCATTCAGCCAGCTTACGAGCGCTCATCCCGAAGCTACCAAGAAATCTCTCGATGCAGCGATGGCTTGGTATTCTCTCGATTCACATCAACGCCCTCTCAATGCAAGCGAACTTGGTTTGCTTACAACGTTTGGTAGTAGCCTTGATGCAGAGAAATCTCACGACTCGATTTTACTGCAAGCTGTTTTGGAGTTGGCTTCAACCCGTGGGCTTGGCAATGTCGAGAGTCGAGCTACGTGGATCTGGGAGCAAGCCGACCGAGTTGACGAGCAAAAGGATCCATTGCTACGACAAAGCTTGTTAATCGGCTTGCGCCGCGTCCTGCAGGAAATGTCGTCGCTTGACGCATCCAAGCTGGAAACGTGGGTCAACGATTCGTGTAAACAATTGGCCCAATCATCGGACGCGGCTCACCCTGTCAACTCAGCCCGCGCAAGGGTATTGTTGCGTATCTTGCTGGCGATCAAAGAGCCAGTTACGATCCAAGGGGCTGTGTCGATCATTGAGAATCAAGTCTCGCAACGAAACTTATCATCCGACGACAAACGCATTTTAGATGAGAATGTCCTGAGACTGTCGGACGTGATCGATCAAAACCACATGGAGCGTTTCATTGCCATACTGGCAAACGTTTCCAATGACTCTGAAGTAATCGCCGACCAATTGCTACGCATTGGGCAACGTCAAAAGACTCAAATTGGAAAGGTTGCGGGCGCGTTGATCGAGCGTGGGCAAGGCATTGCGTCCGAGTTGGCTCGCAGTTGGCAAACTGTTGCAACGCGAGATCGACAACCTGTCATGGTCGATTGGCGCGGTGCCTCGCCCAAAAACGACGAGCGTCGAAAATGGGGAACCGAAAATCGGAACCTAGCCAAATCACCGGTGCCGCCAACGTCCTCAAGCAAATTCTTTAGTAGCCTGACGCTCGGCGAGTCCTACACAGGCACATGGTCCACCAGTCCGTTTTCGGCTCCCGACAAGTTCAGCTTTTACTTGGTGGGACACAATGGTCTGCCTCAAAAAGACGATCACCAACGAAACTTCGTTCAATTGGTACGTTTGGACGCAGCCGGTAATGATGCCGAAGAATTGGCACGAGAGTATCCGCCGAGAAGCGATACCGCCAAATTCGTTGAATGGAACATATCCGAACATCGCGGCAAACAAGTGGTTCTGCGAGTGGTGGATGGCGATGCGGCAGCCAGTTATGCGTGGATCGGAATTGGCCAGCTAAGTCAGGGCGGGTTGAATCCTGAGGGACCAAGATCCAATTGGGATCGCATTTTGGCATTCGTAGAGACCTTTGGTTGGCCGGATGCCTCAAAATCCAGCGTGGCCGTCGGCCAACTATTGACCACAAGCCATGCGGATTGGCAGAGCCGACTCGGATTGGCTGGCCATCGTAATCGTATCGCAAGCCCAATCGCATTCGAGTTGATCGCTTTTCTAAGCGAGAAAAACTGGGGCGACTTGCTGGTTTCCTTGAACCGTGACTTTGATTCTGAAGTTGGATGGGACCTGAG
>JBEBHM010000695.1:0-4641 GCA_040080875.1 Pirellula sp. | reverse complement strand
AAAGTGAGAGTAAACCCGCTTGCATCGTTTCAAATCATGTCCACCGGTCAGGGAACGAAAGAGTGAGGGGGGAAGGAAAAAGCGGCCTTCGTTCAATCCGCTAAGTTCGCCGAAGAGCTTGCCTAGCTCGCGGATGGCTTTGAGTATAATCTGGACGCGTTAATCGGAGCTTTGCCGAGAAGTGTCACGTTTTCTATAAGAAAGAGAATTGCAGATGTCTCCCACGATGATTGCTCGGCTTTGGGTCATGGTCTTTTTGCATTACTTCGTGTGGGGCTGCTGGTACGTCACCATGGGCACGTACCTGACACAGGCTCTCAAATTTGAAGGAGGGCAAGTTGGACTGGCTTACGGATCGACAGCGGTCGGAGCGATCATCTCGCCTTTCTTTGCGGGGATCATTGCGGACCGATTTTTCGAAACGCAGAAACTGCTTGGAATGCTTCACTTGATCGGCGCAGGGTTGCTTTTGGCCGTATCAACGCAGAGCACTTTCTCGGGCTTTTACCTCTTGCTGATTCTGTACACGATTTCGTATATGGCGGGACATGGCTTGACGAACACATTGACGTTGCATCACTCCGCAGACCCTGGAAAAGAATTTCCAATTGTCATGATGGCGGGGAGCGTGGGGTGGATCGCTGCGGGGATCGTAAATAGCGTGCTCTCGTTCGAAGACAACGCAGGCATGTTTTACCTCGCTTGTGGAGCTGCTGCGTTCCTTGGTTTCTACGCATTCACACTGCCCAAAACTCCTCCCAAAGGAGCGGGGCAGTCCGTTTCGTTCGGAACAATGATGGGGTTCGACGCCATCAAACTGATGCGAGAACGTTCGTTTGCGACATTTATTATTTGCTCGTTCCTGATTTGCATCCCTTTAAGCTTCTACTTCTCGTGGATGAATTTGTTCCTCAATGAGTTGGGCATTTCAAATGCGGCCGCCAAAATGACCATTGGCCAAATATCCGATGTCGTTTTCTTGTTGCTGCTTCCATTCTTGCTGCCGATTCTTCGAGCCAAGGGAATCCTTCTTGTGGGCATGATCGCTTGGGCAGTCCGATTCGGATTATTTGCCTGGTTTGACGGTGCTCGCGATTCCCATTGGTTGATGTATCTAGGCATCGCGGTTCACGGAATGTGTTACGATTTCATTTTCGTCATGGGGCGAATGTACGTCGACAAACGAGCAGGCGAACATATTCGTGGCGCAGCCCAAGGACTGCATGCCTTCGTGACGTTGGGAATCGGTATGTTCGCCGGAACTTGGTTGTCCGGCATCGTTGGCCAGTACTATACCATTCAAGGCAACGACGGAAATCTAACGCATGATTGGAAGATGATCTGGGCAATCCCCGCCATCTTATCGATCGTCCTTTGCGTGATCTTTGTCGTTTTGTTTAAGGATTCCGAGCCTGCGAACGAAAATGCTCCGCAAGGAAATTCTTGAACCAGTCTTACATCCACTCTTTGATTGGCTTGCCTTCGATGAGCCGAATGGGTCGATTGTCCGGGCTTTGAACGATCAAGTCATGAGGAATTCCAAGCTTAGCGTACACGGTCGTGGCGATGTCATCAGAAAAGTATTCGTCTTTTGCCACGGCACCTCCGTCCGCATCCGTCGCCCCAAGCACGTGCCCACCAGGTACACCTGCTCCCGCCATGATCGCAAAACCTGCCGAACTCCAGTGATCCCTACCACTGGCTGAATTCACAACCGGGGTGCGTCCAAAATCGGTTAACCAACATACAAGCGTATTATCAAGCATTCCTTTCTCCTCGAGGTCGATGAGCAATTGAGGAATGGCCTGATCAAGTGGGGGCAAACGACTGTCCTTCAACGATTTGAAATTGTTTTGGTGAGTATCCCACCCACCATCCGTTACCGTGACGAATCGTACACCCGATTCAATAAGTCGTCGTGCAAGTAGACAACTTTGCCCAAACCTCGTCCGTCCGTAAGCGTCTCGCAATGTTGCATCTTCTTCGTCGATGGCAAATGCTTTTTTTGTATCTGGCGAAGTGATCATGTTGAACGCCGTCTTGTAGTTTTCGTCGAGAGCTTCGTACGCGGACGGTTGCAGATCATACTCGCGCTGCAATTGATCGACGCGAGCGAGAATGGAGCGACGACGATCGACTCGATCCATGGTGATTCCGTTGGGGGGAGTGATGTCCCTTACGTCGAATTTTTTCGCATTCGGGTCCGCCAACATTTCAAACGGTCCATGTTCCAAACCAAGAACGCCCGGAGTACCTCCACCAAATCGCCGGTCCACATTCGATCCCAATTGAACGAATGGAGGCAGAGCCGATTTGAATCCGTGATAGTGGCTGACGACAGATCCATAACAAGGATACGCAACCGCTTGATTGAATTTTCGTCCCGACATAACCCATTGGTCGGCCGTTCCATGGCTACCATTTTGAGGATTCCATCCTCGCAACAACGCAAATCGTTTCTGTTCTTTCGCCATACGAGGAACGATTTCGGTAAAACGAATTCCTGACGTGGCCGTTGGAATGGATTGAAACTCGCCTCGTACGCTCACCGGTGCGTTGGGTTTAGGATCGAATGTGTCGTGATGACTGGTACCGCCTTGCGTCCAAATCAAAATGCAGTTGTTAAGCTTTTTCGGTCCCTGGTTCGAAGCATGGGAACGCTGAGACTGAAGCAACGTCGGCAAAGAAATACCCAGTCCAACTAGCGACCCAATCTCCAATGCGTGCCGACGCGTCATTCCTTGGCATGTCTTAGAAAGCATAGGTGAGAGCTGGAACATGGCTTTTTATCTCCCGATTCGGGCGAAAATTGGGTGGGACTTGAGGGCGGTGAAGGGAATGACCATCCTATCAAATGCGCCGGACGGAAGCAAACACAGCCGCTCGTTCCATTTGGACGTGGATAACCTATTAGTGTAGAATGGTCCTCCTGCAGACCCGTCTCCCCTCCGACTTTCATGTCACCCACCGACTTCGACTTGAAGACTGATCACTATGCTCAGGCCCGTCTCCGTCATTTCGATTTCATTTGTTTTCACGATCCTCAGTGCCTTCTCAGCGGAACCACCTTGGGTCCGTCCGTCCAAAGAAGCCCAGGCTGAACAAGTTGCGGCTGAGCAAGCCCCCGCGGAACGAGGCTCGGCAGGACGATCCCGGCACATTCAGGTGACACCCTCGGAGCTACAACTCACCGGTTCTTTTGATAGAGCTCAGCTCGTCGTTTCTCAATGTTCTCTAGGTGGAGCAACGGACCACCGAAGCGAGGATTTGACAACCAAAGCCCTCTACCGAAGTTCCGATGAAAACGTGGTTCGAATCAATGCGACTGGCCAAGCTACGGTTGCAGGGAACGGCAAAGCCGAAATTTCGGTCGAATGGGGCGGTTCACGAGAGTTGGTTGCGGTGAATGTCCAAGGGGTTAGTTCCGACACAAATGGTGCCGATGGTGTGGCGAAGATCGACTTCCTCAAGGACATCAGGCCAATCTTGAGCAAAGCCGGGTGTGCCGCAGGAGCTTGTCATGCCAGCCAGCACGGCAAGGGTGGTTTCAAGTTATCGGTATTTGGATTTGATCCCTCCGCTGACTACGAGTCGATCACCCAGAACAGCCGAGGTCGCCGCGTGAATATCGCTTGTCCTGAGGCTAGCTTGCTTTTGGAAAAGGCCACCATGCAAGTGACTCATGGAGGTGGCCCTCGCCTTGAATTAGGCTCGATGGAATACGATGTGCTTCGCAAGTGGATTGAATCGGGGGCGCCTGATTCGCCAAAATCCGACGTATCCGTTAAGCGTCTTGAAGTATTTCCCAGGCAAAGAGTCGACTCCCTTGGATCCGAGCAACAACTTCGGGTGGTTGCCAATTATGTAGATGGCTCGCAGCGCGATGTCACTGGGCTAGCTATTTATGACGCACTCGACACGGGAATATTACAAGTTACGGCAAGTGGGTATGTTATGACCAAGGGAAACGGACAGTCTGCCATCATGATCCGGTATGATGGCCAAACCGCGATCAGCACATTTGTCGTGCCCTATTCCGAGAATGCATCATTAACGGATTGGCAGAATCACAATTTTATCGATGCATTCGCATCGGCCAAGTTTTCGGACCTAGGAATCGAACCATCCCCATTGTGCGACGATGCCACCTTTGTCCGCCGCGCGTTCCTAGATGCAATAGGAAGTTTGCCGGATCCAGCGACCGTCGTCCGTTTTGTCGAATCGACCGACACGAACAAGCGATCGCGTTTGATCGATCAACTGCTTGGTATGACAGGTGATCCAAAGCAAGCTATCTACAACGACCTATACGCTGCGTTCTGGACACTTCGATGGTCAGATCTCATTCGAAACAACAGTGCATCCCTGGGTGAACAAGGCATGTGGGCGATGCACAACTGGATCCGAGATTCATTCAGGGTCAACAAACCGTTCGATCAATTTGTTCGCGAAATGGTGACCGCAAAAGGATCCATCTATTCGAATGGACCCGCCAATTACTTTCGAGTTCATGGCGACACGGCGGCTTTGACGGAGGCAACGTCTCAGCTTTTTATGGGCGTGCGACTCGAATGCGCCAAATGCCATCAACATCCGTTCGAGAGCATCAGTCAAACAGATTACTACAGCATGTCAGCGTTC
>JBEBHM010000079.1:0-17262 GCA_040080875.1 Pirellula sp. | reverse complement strand
TGGGGTTGGGACACTGTCCTTTAGGGCACCAAACCTGTTGCGTTCCTCGGGCACAAGGCCCTCGAACGCTCTGCCTGGAGCGAATCGCTTAGCTCTTCTTCGGCGAGTGCAAGATCAATGCTCTGATCCTCAGCAAAGCGTGGTCGCGACAACAGCGGAGTCGATGGAACCTTGATGACTGAAGGGGGAACGATAGGCAACTGACTGGCTAATTGGCTCATATGCTCGTCCACACTCTCGGTTACCTCCAAGTCACTTTGCCATGAAGCAACACGTTCTGGGGAATTCACACCGATGGACACGATGGCGATGTTCCTCCACCAAGTGC
Source organism: Pirellula sp. (assembly GCA_040080875.1). Taxonomy (GTDB): domain Bacteria; phylum Planctomycetota; class Planctomycetia; order Pirellulales; family Pirellulaceae; genus JBKCUI01. The sequence goes on along the minus strand of JBEBHM010000079.1, from coordinate 16,934 downwards.
TCAATCTGCAACCGATCCCGGCTGTTCAATAGTCGGGTAATTGTTTCCTGGTCCCTGTTCGTCATGAGTGTCTCTATAGACTAACTTGCTAAACGACGGGAAATGCTAACGAGAATTTTCGGAAATTTGGGCAAAAAAATGTGCGGGCAAAAAAATTGGCGCGTGGTTGGGACACGGTACAGTCAGTACGGTCAGCTTTTACTCGCCTTTCGCTCTGAGGCAGGCATTGGTATGTACGAGCAGAAAGTCATTGTACGAGCAATTTGAAGTCTCTAGGCTCGATCCTCATTCTTCATCTTTTTGCCCAGCCATTTTTTTGCCGACGATGTATGCTGGAAAATTCTCTCTCGCTCCATTCATCGATAACGTAAGCCGCAAAATAAGCGTCTATCGATGTTAGCCTTGCCTCTCGGTTGTTCACGCGAGGCGATGGCACTGATCCGATCGATGCGTTCCGGGTCGCTCCCGTTTCTCCCTCCCCCTCGCCTATAGATCCGTAGCTGGGAATGATGATATCTTGCAAAAGAACCGTGTTCGAAATGTTGCTCTGGACAAGTGATAAATCCGCCGCCGTGACGCGCCGATCTTTGTTGAGGTCGCGAGGGTCGTCCACCGTCCGAATCGTTGTTGCAATCGCCGACTGAACTGCGGACAAATCCACGGCTGTGACCCGGTACGGTGACGCAAGGTTGATGTCTGCAAATGCGTGCCCCAAGTAATAGACCTGTTGATTGATCAGCCCCGTGGCCGCATTGGCTTTGACGATGATTTGCAGCCACGTATTTTGTATCGCGTTGTCGGGCCATTCGATCAGGATGCGAGCCGGCGAGGTTGCCGTTCCGGGAATGACAACAATGCTCGATGGATTCGGTGCTATCGGCCAATTGCCTGGCGTAACTGCTCCGGAGACACTCGACGGTGCCGTGCGGAATACAAAATCCGAAGCGACCAAGCTGGACGAGGCCAAGCCCGCAACGTCGAAAAGCAGTGCGTTGATGCCTCGCGAATAGTTGATCACGTTGGCAGTAGACAATGTCTGCGATGTCGAAATCGCTTTGGCAACGGTCTTGCTCGGGTCGACGGCGGCGTCGACCCCGCCGAGGCTCGCATACGTTGATCCGGCATAGTAAACGTTTTGTCGCATGATGACAACGAAGGCCGTCAATGAAAAGGAAACGTTGGTTGACGCACCGTCTTTATCCGTAGCGGTGACGGTCACGATCTGTGAATTCATCCCCACCGATGGCGTCATCGACCAGAACCATGTCCCGTCTGCATTCTTAACCACCGTTCCCATGGATGCGGAGATCGTCACGTTGTCGCCGAGCACATCTTGCCAAGTCCCCGTGTTCGATAGGAGCGATAACGCATTACCGTTGACGCTGGCGAGCGAGCGAGTCAATAACGGCGGTGCGTTCGCAATCGTCAGGGAGGCTGTCGCAATCGTAGATTTAGGAGGCAAGCCGTTGTCGCTAACGCGAAGGGCAATTGCCCGGTTACCATTGTCCGGAAATATGGATGACGGATTAGCTCCATTCGCGTCAACATCAAAGTTCACTCCGTCGTAATTGAAATCCCAAGCATACGTCAACGTGCTTCCCGCGTCTTGATCGGTCCCGCTGCCGCTGAAATTCACCGGCAATCCCTCGACAGCGTTGTACGGACCACCCGCAATGGCCGACGGTGCATCATTGATATTGTCGAGTTGGACAGTGATCGTGTTCGAATCGTTGAGCAACGGGGAGCCGTTGTCTACTGCGTTGATCACCAAGTTGAACACAGGGGTCGATTCGAAATCCAACGCTCCGGAATTGGCGATCCTCAATTGTCCCGAGAGTGGGTCCATAGCGAACACGTTATTCGCGTTGCCGCTCACGATGCTATAGTTCAATCGCTGTCCCAAATCCGGGTCACCCGATGTTGGAGATCCCAAAACAGTTCCAATGGCAGAATGTTCTGCGATCGAAAAACTCCTTGCCCCGACGTAGGGTGAATGAAGGTCTCGCAGCTCATCGACGAAATAATTGGGCGATCGATCGTAGGGAGAATCGGTGCTGGTCGAGGGATTGTCGATATCGTCGGTGATAAACGCATAATCTAATTTCCGAAGCTTGATCTCCCGCAACATTTGAGCGAGAGATGCATTTCCGATGGCTTCATGTACAATCGCTCCAAAGCTGAGATGAGCGTAACCAGGTGAGCTCACGTAGTCAGGAACCGAATTTAACAAAAGGTCATTCGGGCGTCCTTCGCGAACGACAAACACATCGGCGGTCTTTTGATCGAGGTATTCGATTGGGACGCTGGTACCTGGATTCGCAAAAATCATTCTCCCACCCAGCCCTGGCGTGGTGCGAATTCCGGCGGCAACCGTGGCGTAGGTTGCGACGTTGTCCACGAGATTGCTCATCTCGTCAAGAAAAATACCATCGATGAGCGAAGCCCCGGATGATGGGTGTTTGTATAGAGAACCGTATAGCCCTACGTTGCTGAGTATCTCTGAGGCCGACCGAACTGTCTGCGACGTGGGACTGATGCGGGTGCTAACGTATCCTAAGATCCGAATGTTTGGATTTTGTCGTAACAAACTGAGACCATTGATCCAGTCGTTGTAGCTGGGATGCGATGCGAGAATCGGGCCGCTGTTCGGGTTGGCGATGATGGTGATGGGCGTCGCGGCCGAGGCACCATTCAAAACTTGTTGCCACCAGGGATTGAGGACGACTTGAGATGCCAACGGATACTCATACATCGGAACCAGCAACTGCAGGCCGTGCAATTTGACACTGACACTCCCGTTGGAGTTGAAACCGGAAACATAGCTTGTAACACTTTGCGATCCGAGAGTTACGGTGATCTCGTAGTCCCCCTTGAACACGTTGGCAGCGAATGAACCTGCGCGAGTCGTTCCGCGTGTATCGGTCCAAAACTCTCCGAAAGCCAGATCTTCGTAGGCTTGCCCATTGGGTCGGATCGAGAAATCGTCGTTGTAGAGCGCGGCGCCAGGTTGATAATGGGACTTGCTCCAAAATCCCCATTGCACGAACTCCGAAACGCTGGGTTGGCTAAACGCCATGGTCATATAATCACGCAGGTAGTCGGCTTGCAATTGCTGATCGCTGGAAGAAATATCAAACTCGGTGATTCCGATCGGAAGTGCAAATTGGTTGAAGTAGGTCTGAATGAGTTGTCCCAGAATGGCGATACCCGTCAGATTGGATTCTTGGTAGTGGCTCTGCTCGCCTATCATTTCGATGAGGTTTTGGCTCTTGAGGCGAGTCAGCCAATTGTCGTAGTTCGTCCGATGCGCGGTGTTTGCTCCGTTTCGAGCGAAAATGTCGTAATCGTTGAGCGTTCTGAGGGATGTGGAATTTTGTGTGCGGAACAGCCTGAACCACTCCAATAGCTCGTCGTCTCCCAGAACGGTCATCGCATCGCGGTTTGAGAACGGTTCGTTGACGATGTCCCACGACAACGTCTTGCCCTGGAATGTGCTGGCTACGTCGACGATCCTTGCGTTGATCGTATTGCGTAAATAGGTCGCAGCCGCCTGCGCACCTTGGCTGGCCAAGGTCGAATCGTATTGGGTCCAAACATTGGTCGGCATAAACGTCCGCGAAGGCCAAATAATGTTGTGGCCCCGAAGAGCCAGATTGTTAGCGGCAGCCCAATTGGCCGCGTCGATGCCGAGTTGGCGACTCGCAGCAAAATTCGGCCACTTCAGATTGTTCTCGATGGTGACCGCGTTGAACAAACGTCGAATCTCCGATTGATAGCGCATCGATTCGGCCGTACCGTTCGCGACCAGCAAGTTGTCATAGCCGTTGATGGCAGACCCAAAACGGAACGCATGTTCCTTTTGGCGAACTTGAACGACCGCTCCGTCGATGGGGTTGCCAAACGAATCGACAACGTTCACCGTCAAGTTGGCCTTGCGGACTTGTGCGATGCGATCGTCGGCATCGGATCGCCAGGTGCTGTTGCCGCTTCGTCCATCGTAACTTGCGATCGGAACTTGCTTTGGCAACGAAGCGAATTCCACTCCTCGCGTCCTGTTGGTCCAAGTGATTCCGCCGACTTGGATTGTCTGAGGACTAAAGCCGGCATTGAGCGACACTTGCAACGTCTCGACGGCATAGGCCGCTGTGGTGGTGACGTCGTAGGTGAATTTTTGCCAATTTGATGTCAGTACCGGTGAATTGAACGAAAGTGTATTAAAGCTTCCGAAGGACTCTTGAATGGCGGCATCCAGCCTAGGATTGGTACCTGCAGTCCCACGGGCCCAAAACTCCAAGCGAATCACATCGCCAGCCACCGTCGCCCCCGCATTCCTAGCCAAGGCCTGTAAATGCCATACCTGCGGAGGCATGCTATGGGTGGTTATCGTCAAGGCTTGGCTAAAGGGTTGCCCCGTCACGGGTTCCTTGATCATCGATCCGTAGGACCCTCCAATGTTGAGCAGGGTAAAGTTATCGATCTTGGCCAATAAGGAAGCCGGTCCATAGTTGCGAACAATGATCTGCGAGAATTGTATCGACTGCAGTTTTGTTCCTAAGTGGAATGTAAATGCAGCTTGTCCTATCGCATAGCTTTCGGCAGCAACAAAGGGCAATTGGATCTTCGTCCAGACGGACGAAAGACTGACGTTTTGACTGAGCGACTTTTGAAAGGAGCCACCATCTCGTTCAAAAATGGCCGAAAGGCTAGCGCTATCGGCGGATGCGGAGCGAGCCAGAAACTCTGCATACAGAATATCCCCCGCGTTGACCGGAACATTGATATTCTGCCGCAGTTGGGCATCCCAAGGATTCGCCGGCAAGCTAGTGATGTTGGCCCCGATCGCTGGTCCGTGCACGGGATCGGTGAACGCGGAAAAAGTCCCACCAAATGCGATGAAATTGCTGAGTGCCGTCCCGGCCAAGACGGATAGTCCGCCGCTCGGTGCGGATACGTTGTCTTGAATCGTGAGGGTTGCGCTGCGATTGCTAATCCCTCCCAGAAGATATCCAGAGCCATCCACGATCTCGAGCACAACAGACTCGTTCCCTTCGACTTGGCCATCCGCAATCGATTGAATGTCAACCACGACAGAATCTTGCCCTGCGGGGATAACTTGAATCCCGGACAGACTGACGTAATCAACTCCGTTGATCGCGGTGCCACGCAATGAGTAGCTGACCGTTAATGGATTGTTGATCGGAGCGCCAGTTCTGAGCAGTCTAAGTCGGGCCGCTTGGTTGTTCCCCTCTGCCGTCGTGGCTTGTTCCGCAAACGCGGAAACTTCAGGCAGCACCGGCGAAAGAAAGATACGATCGATCGCTTCGATGCTCGGAGCGGACGGAGCCAGCCAACCCACATTGACGTGGTCAGAGCCCGTTCCGTCTTTATGCAGCACCTCGACGTAGTAGCTTTGGCCGGTAACCAGCTTGACAATGCCGGATCGTTGCGATGGAAATGCTGTCCATTCATTGGCAAGTGTCGGGCTAGGAACGGTTGCTATGAGCTGTTTGTTTTGCGAGTCGGCCGAGTTGCTGAGCCACAATTCGGCAGAGTCATCGCCCGCAATAAAGAACGTGTAGTCTCCGGTTGCCGGTGGGTGTAACCAACCTCGCAGACGTTCTCCAAAATTATCCGCCTGATTGATTTGCGACTGGAACGAAGCGCTCATGGAGACCGAATTGGGGGACGCAGGATAGGTCGCGAGGCTTGTCAAATTCGAGACGCTATTTCCATTGACATTGGTCCAGGTCTCTCTAAGGACATTGCCTCGTTCGGACGGGAACAATCGAGTGGTCGGGACCACTACACGGGCTTGACTCGGACTAGACCACTCCCATTGAATCGCAGCATTTCCGGTGGACTCGTAGTACTCGAGCAGCACATCGTATTTCCGCCCAGCGACGAGATCGATTGTTCCCTGTGCGTTGTTGATCGGCAAGTCGGTCCAGCTATCGACGAGCATTTGACCGTTTATCCAGAGTCGAAAACCATTGTCGGCGCTGACGTAGAACCGATACGACTCTGTATACACCGCTTCGAGTTGCCCCGACCAACGGGCCGAAAATGTATCCGCTCCGATGAGTACGTCGGGCGACCCAATCCCCCAATTGAAAGCGATGTTAGGATCGTTCCGTACGATTGCAAGATCCGTCAGATTGCTATTGTTGAAGTACTGTCCGAGCAGACCGATGCCTGAGGTCGTATCGCTCGCAAGTAACTGGCGAGCCTCCAGCCCCTCGACCTGCAGCCTCCTGACATACGCTTTAGTTCGCCGTCGCCGTACTTTGAACAACGTCAAGGTTCGCAGTGTTCGTCGGTTCGCAAATCGCATTGGGAATATGCCTATCAATCGTGCAGTGGATCAAGGATGAACTTGTTATACCGTGAGTTCTGCGTCGACTCAAAAGAATTGAGCACGATTCTGATACGTATTACTGCAGCGATTGCAATTTGGTGACCATACGAGCCACGACATCAGTCCAGACACTTCGTGTTGATTGTCGGAACAATTGCATGCTGGGGTACCATGGTGTATCGGACTCGTCGTCCATCCATCGCCAATCGGGTGCATAGCCGAGCGGGACCCATACGGGCACTCCTAACGCCCCTGCGACGTGAGCAGGAGCGGAACATACAGAAATCACCAAATCCAGGCTCTTCATGATGGCCGCAGTATCCACAAACGCGGCTTTGCCAGGATCCAGCGACTGGCCAAAGTCGACCACAGGAAAACCACAACGTGCAATCTCATCCTCGCTATCCTTTTGAAGGCTAATGCATTGGACCCCAGGCAAGTTAGCCAGCGGTGCAAGTTCCTTCAGCGGCATAGATCGATGATGATTCAATTTAAACTTCGGATTGCCTCGCCAAACGATTCCCACCTTGAACCCCGAAATTTTTTGCAGTTCGCCTCGCCACATTTCGACCTTCTCCGAATCGGGATTTAGGTATGGGATGTTGCGCGGAATCGAGGCAGCCGTTGTCTTCAGGATTCGAGGTAAACTCATCAGGGGCGCGTACACGTCAAATTTCGGTAAAGGAGTCCCGATCGGAATCACTTCATCGATACCGTCGCACCGCGCCAAGATGGGCACGAGGATGGGTGGACACTCCATGAGCACTCGACAGCCAAGTCTCCTGACCAAGGGTGCGTACCTCGCAAATTGAATTGTATCTCCGATGCCTTGTTCGCTATGCAGCAGGATCGTTTTCCCGGCGAGCGACGAACCGTCCCATACCGGATGAGTAAAACCTCGCGGTCTGAACTCTCTACATTTCCACCGCCATTCGTATTCCTGCCAACCAACCTCCCACTGCTTGGCTCTCAAACAAGTCAGCGCATAGTTGTGGTGCGCGTAAGCATGGTTAGGATCCAGCTCGATCGCCTTGAGATAAGCGGTCGACGCCTCCTCGAATCGTCGATCAAATTCAAACGCAGAACCGAGGTTGACGTACGTGTCTGGATTATTTGGATCAAGGCGAGCAGATTCCGTCAATGCCATCAGGGCTTGTTCGACGTCACCGGCCGATTTTAGCGCATTGCCAAGATTGCTCCATGTGATCGGAGAGTTGGGTGCAAGGCGAGTCGCATTGCGAAAACATTGAACCGCCTCTGAAAATTCCATTCGACTCGCAAGTACGACACCCAACGAAGTTTGAACTCGCTCCAAGTTGGGAGCGATCTCTTGGGCGTGTACCAAGTGTTGTTTCGCTTCGTCAATTTCATCAGCGTCAAACAAGAGCTCGCTCAGCTCGCACAACCAAATTGGATGAGCTGGGGCGAGCAGTATGGCCGAGCGCAGGTGCTCGATCGCTTCATCTCGTCTTCCTTTTCCGCGCAAGAGTAACGCTAGCCGCTGTTGAGCGGGCGCATGATTTGGCTCGAATCGAATTGCCCTTTGCAGCGTTGTGATAGCCTCATCCGATTTGTTCAAATCGCTGAGCACAAAGCCGAGATTACGAAGCATGTCGGGGCGATTCGGGGCCAGCCTCACCGCATGCCGAAACGCGGTCTCTGCAGATTGAGGATTACCGGATGAGGCTTTGGCGATCCCCAGATTGCACCAAGCCTCAGCCACGTCTGGGTTTTGTTCTGTGGCTTTCTGTAACGCGATCGCACCTTCGGCATAGTGGTGCTGTTTTAAGCATACGATCCCGAGTCGGAACCAAACGTCAAACGATGTGTCGCCGCTTGAGATTATCCGCTCGAACGCCATGCGAAGATCATCGTTCAAACCCATGCTCCCGAACGTAAAAAGGTGTCCGGTACCGTTTAACGTAAATTGGCACTTCCGATCCCCTCTGAAGGCGGCGAATTAATGAATTGGAACGAATCGATCGTTTGAATACAATCGTCCTATTGTAACGAGAATACGACGAGACAGGTGGTCATCCAAGTTCTCTCAGCGTTTCCCATGCGACGTAATTGACAAGGTGTAGTGGCTACTTTCTCATACAGTGACAGAACACAAGTTACCTTCCGTTTGTCAGACTTCGGGAATCATAGCTATGAACGTCCTTCCCAAAATGATTCGGGTTCGCCAACAGTATCCGACCACCGAACCGGTTGATATTCAACGCACGATTGCAAGCGAGTTTTCCAAATTGCGCCCCATGGTTCGCAAGGGTTCGAGCATTGCTGTCGGGGTTGGAAGCCGGGGCATTTCCAACTTGCAAGAAATCGTATCGGCGGTCATCGAGCAGTTGAAATCGATCGGCGCCAATCCCTTTATCATTCCAGCCATGGGAAGTCATGGCGGTGCTACGCCAGAGGGACAGCGAGAAGTGCTCGAGAGCTATGGAGTTACCGAATCGAGTATGGGAGTTCCCATTCGAGCCTCCTTGGATGTACGTCAGATCGGAACGACCGCCGACAGCATTCCAGTGTATTGCAGCACAGACGCCCTCGCTGCCGATGGAATTTTGCTTATCAACCGCATCAAACCGCATACGGATTTTTTCGGGACACTTGGCAGTGGGCTTATCAAGATGTCTGTCATAGGACTTGGCAAACGAACCGGCGCCAATACGATGCATTTGGCTTCGACACAATTCGGGTACGAACATGCAATTCGAAGCATGGCAAGCGTCATCTTGCGAACCGCGCCGGTGCTGGGGGGAGTCGCCATTATTGAGAACCAGTTCCATGAAACGGCTCGCCTAGTAGCGCTCCATCGTGACGAGATGGAGGCCGCCGAGGCGGATCTATTGGCTCAGGCAAGGGCCCTCATGCCCTTCTTGCCCTTCGATGAAATCGACTTGCTGATCATCGATGCGATTGGCAAGAACATTAGTGGTGCTGGGTTGGATCCCAACGTGATTAATCGCGAAGTGCACGGCTATAGTACTTTGGCTGTCCGTAGTGGTCGAACCTCTCCTTTCATCCGCCGAATCTTCGTACGAGGGCTGACTCCCGAATCGCACGGAAATGCGATTGGCATTGGCATGGCCGACGCAACGACGACACGCTTGGTTCGATCGGCAGACCTTCAAAAGACGAACATCAACGCAATGACCGCCTTAACCCCTCACGCTTCCAAGATTCCGATCACATTCGACACCGATATTGAAGCGATCGATCAAATGCTCGGGACCTTGCCCATTCCGGATCGCCAACTGTCCCGCATCGTTCGTATTGCGGACACGTTGTCTGTGGCAGAGATGGAGATTTCGGAACCACTTTGGAACGAGTACCGATCACGGGCGAATATTACCAGCCTTATCGATGCAAAAGATATTCAATTCGATACGAGCGGTAATTTGGTTTAGTTGCCTAGAATGCGTATCTACCGTTTGCAATTGGCTAGCAAATACGTACCCGTACGAGATCATCCTGCAACAGTGAATGCGTTCTGCAAGGTACCGTGGTTTAGGCAAGAAACTCGGAATTGACTATCCCCTAGAAACGGAATCGCCGATAAAATCGGCGTAAAGGGTTTTCCATGAATCGCTGGGTTTCGTATCTTCTCCTGTTTGCCTTCGTTCGACTGCAGTTCATTTGTTGCTGCGGTTCGATCGTGCATTTGGAAACAAGCGGCGAAGCCAGCCCGGTCGTTGAGTCCCCGGTCGTTGAGTCATCGGTCGTTGAGTCATCGGTCGTTGAGTCATCGTGCGCTGCACATCTGTGCGGTTGCGGTCATGGGGTTCCGACCCATTCGGAGTCGACGACTCCTACGAAACGGACCAAGTCGACAATACCAGAGTCTTGTGCAACACCGTTTTGCGACTGCGAATCGGATTGCGATCACAAACATCATTTTCAGTTGCATGTCCTGCATGCAGTGATGTTGGCCTCACTGTCCAAAGTTGCCATTGAAAGTCAGGACTCGTCCTCTTTCGTGGCTATTGGTTTTTCGAATGCTTTCGATCGACAAGTCCAGCAACAGCAGAGTTACTACTTATCCAATCGCCTCTGGTCATCCGCTCCGAATATTCTCACGCGATTCGGGCAACTTCGTATCTGATTCGATATCGTTTGCTTTCTGAATTTTTGCAAGCGTATGGTCATAATCGAATTATTTCTGGAGATTGTTTTATGTTGCGTTCATGGATTGCGCCGTTCTGTGTTGCCTCGAGCCTGATGTGTGGAGCGACAATTGCTCAAAGTCCGACGCCGGTTGCGGTTGAAAAAGGTCACGATCACGCCCAGCACGGTCCTCACCACGGCGAACTACTTGAGGTCGGCCGGGAGGAGTATCACGTCGAGATAGTGATCGACGAAATCAAGAAACAGTTCGTTGTTTATTTGCTCGACAAAGAGGTCAAATCGTACGTGGCAATCGACGCATCGTTTGTTGCCATGAACCTATTGATCAAAGCCAAGCCGATGCAAATCAAGCTTAAGGCGGCGCCCCAGCAAGCCGATCAAAAGGGGTTCTCCTCTTGTTTTGGAGGCATCCATCCGGAGTTGATCGATGCTTTGCATGACCCAAAAGCCGAGCCTAAACTGGCGTTAAAAATCGGTAACAAGTCGTACAGCGTGAAAATTGTTCACCGCCATGACCATTCAGGCCATGATCATGCGGGGCATAACAATGCTCCCACAACGAAGAAGTAGCTCCAACGGACTAGTTGATTGACCGGCGTCGCGCACTCAACACCGATGCCTGTTTTTCGCCAGCAGGTTCGCCTGCTGGCCAATCCTACCAACGCAAATGCGCGAAACCAATCGATTCAATAAGTGTTCTCATGAAAATCGACGTAAGCCGTACTTGGCCCTATCTAATACTCCTAGGTGCTGGAATTTATGCCGGAGGCTGGTGCCACAGTCAGTATGTCGGACGTGTTTGGCCGTTTCACACTTTGGCTGGTCCTGTCAGTCAATCGGAGCCTACCCAAGCAACAACACATGTTGACGAACATGCAGGCCATGATCACGGTGGACACGCCGATGGCAATTCGCTGGAACTCTCGGAGTCAGCCAAGAAAAACCTCGGACTGACGGATGAGTATTTGCAAGCCATCGAGCTCAAAGACTATCAACAGACGATCACGGTCCCATCCATCGTCGTCGATCGCCCTGGTAGAACACGGACAACCGTAAGCGCAGCCATGACAGGCATCGTCACTCATGTTCACGTGGCCACCGGCGAGGCCGTCGAAGCAGGTGACTTGATTCTGGAAATGAGGCTGGCGCACGAGGATCTAGTAACCGCTCAAAAAGATTACCTGCAGTCGCTCGGAGATCGCGATGTCGAACTCAAGGAGATCGCACGCCTTGAGAGTGTCGCTAACTCTGGAGCCATTTCCCCTAAGACGTTGCTGGAGCGTCAATACAATCGAGACAAGCTAGAGTCCCTGCTGCGTTCGCAGAAAGAATCGTTGCGGCTCCATGGACTTACCGAAGCTCAAATCGCCATTATCGATAGCCAGCGCCGATTGCTTACCGAAATTCGTGTCTACGCTCCCAGCCCTGACGGCCATCCCGAAGACGAAATTCGCCTTACCCGTCAACCACCAGTACGATTGGAGAGTGAATCCAAACCGAAGGCCAAGAAGCCGGCGATTGAACAACGATCGAGCCCATTCCAAGTCGCTAACTTTCAGGATAAGGTCGGAACGTCGAAGACGGATCCGGGTGCAGTTCCACAGTCAAGCCTAGGAACCATCGAACCCAAGTCGAATCATCTCCTTGTTCTGCACGATCTCCAGGTTCGCAAAGGGCAGACGGTGAATGCTGGAGAGACTCTCTGTGTCTTAGGGGACTACGATGAGCTGCTCATCGAGGGCCAAGCCTTTGAAACAGAGATCGCTCAAGTCACTGCAGCAAAGCTGGCAGATCGGCCCGTCACGGCGACCGTGAGCAGCAGCGGAAAAATCGAACGGATCGAGAATTTACCCCTTAGTTGGATCAGCAACGAAGTGGATCCCGCAACTCGTACCCTGAAGTTCTATGTGACGCTCAAGAACGAAATTACCGAAGACAAATTGAGCCAGAGCGGACAACGTTACGTTTCTTGGAAATACCGCGTGGGTCAGCGGATGGAGATCGGTGTACCCATAGCACAATGGAAAGAACAAATCGTATTGCCGGTCGATGCCGTAGTCCGCGAGGGAATTGATAGCTTTGTCTTCCAACAAAACGGGGATCATTTCGACCGAGTTGCTGTCCACGAAAAACATCGGGATCAGTCGTTCGTTGTGATCGAGAACGATGGTTCGCTTTATCCCGGTGATGTAGTCGCCTTGCGAGGTGCTCATCAAATGGAAATGGCGCTCAAGAGCAAGTCGGGCGGCGGGATCGATCCCCATGCAGGGCATAGTCATTGAAGATTGAAGATTGAAGAATGGAGAATGGAGAATGGAGAATGAAAAATGGAGAAACATGATTGGATGAACAGTCAGGGAAATAGTCACAATAATGGTCGCCACGCAAAGGACTTTATGTCATGACTTCAATCAGAAATTTTCAATCTAAAATCAAAAATGAACGAAGGTGAGCTTAAGGATCGAATGAAACGATTTGCGTTGCGTGCAATTCGCCTCGCCTCGTCATTACCTTCCCATCCGGCCGGTCAGGTGCTGGGCAAGCAACTGCTTCGTTCGGCAACTTCCGTAGACGCCAACTATCGCGCCGCATGTCGCGGCCGTTCCAGGGCTGAGTTTGCTGCCAAGCTGGGAATTGTGATCGAGGAAGCTGATGAAAGTTGCTATTGGCCTGAGTTGATCATGGAAAGTGACCTGCTGAAACCCGATCTTGTGAAGCCACTCTGGGATGAAGCCAACGAAATCGTTGCCATTATGGTCTCCTCGCGAAAAACGGCTATGTCCTGACTTCAATCGAAAATCATCAATCTCCAATCAAAAATCAAAATATGCTCGACGCAATCCTTCAGTTTTCACTCCGACAGCGATTGCTCGTCATCGCTGTCGCGTTAGCGCTCAGCGGTTATGGGCTATGGACTGCGCTGAGCCTGCCGATCGATGTGTTTCCCGATCTTGACCGTCCTCGCGTTGTCATTATGACCGAGGCGCCCGGGATGGCACCCGAGGAGACCGAGACTCGAGTGACTTTTCTGATTGAAACTGCCATGAATGGTGGCAACGGCGTGCAAGCCGTGCGAAGCACTTCGTCTGTCGGACTTTCGGTTGTCTACGTCGAGTTTAATTTTGGAACAAACGTCTACACCGCGCGCCAAATCGTGAACGAACGACTGGCCATGATCGCCGACCGACTACCCAAGACAGCCAAACCCCAGTTGGCTCCGATCTCATCCATCATGGGTCAAATTTTGGTTATGGGCATGTGGAGCGCAGACAAATCCACCGACCCCATTGAATTGCGCACGCAGGCGGATTGGATCATTCGCCAACGAATCCTTTCCATTCCTGGAGTCGCTCAAGTCTTTGTGATGGGGGGTGGACGCAAACAATTTCAAGTACAGATCGATCAAGACTCGCTCATCAAATACGGGGTCACGATCGAAGACATCAAGCGGTCTGTCGAAAACAGCAATGAGAATGCCACGGGAGGATATCTTGATCAACGCGGCCCCAACGAGTGGCTTGTCCGGGCCATTGGTCGGATCCAGTCGATCGAAGACCTCAATCGGATCGCTGTCACAATTCGCAATGGCAGACCGGTATCGCTCGCCATGGTCGCCAACGTTGTCGAGGCACCTCAATTGAAACGCGGAGACGCGGCCGCCTATGTTCGGGAGGAGAACGGCCAATTCAGTGGCGGGTCTGCTGTCGTATTGACGGTCAGCAAACAGCCTGGGGCCGACACCCGAGGAATCACAAAGCAGATCGAAGCTGCGATCCAAGAGGTGAGCCCATCGCTCGCCAAGGGAATTCGAATCGAATCGCTGTACGCCCAAGAGCACTTCATCGATCGCGCCATCGAAAATGTGCTGGAGGCGTTGCGAGACGGCGGAATTCTCGTCGTGATCATCTTGTTCTTGTTTCTGATGAACTTCCGAACAACGTTCATTTCGCTGACGGCCATACCACTATCGCTTTTGATGACGGTCTTAGTTTTTCATTGGTTCGGATTCTCGATTAATACGATGACGTTGGGTGGACTCGCGGTCGCGATCGGTGAGTTAGTCGATGATGCCATCGTCGATGTGGAGAATATCTTTCGACGCCTCAAGGAAAATGCGAAACTGCCGGTTTCCGATTTGCAATCGCCCATGCAAGATCCTTCATCAAGAATTCTCTATCGAAAATCCAATCTTCGGGTTGTCTACGAAGCCAGCCTCGAGGTGCGCAGCTCGATTGTTTTCAGTACGATCATCGTTTGCCTTGTTTTCCTTCCCTTGTTCGCATTGTCCGGCATGGAGGGAAGAATGTTTGCACCGTTGGGGGTAGCGTACGTCGTCTCGATCCTATCGTCTTTGTTGGTTTCACTGACCGTCACGCCGATCCTGTCCTACTGGCTATTGCCTTCGTCGCGAGCCGTCGCGCACGCGACCGATAGCTTTGTATTGAGATTCTTGAAATGGATCGTTGGCTATGTCATTCGCTTTAGTTTGCAATTTCCGGTTCTCAATATCGTGGCAGTGTCGATCATGGTGGGCGTAGCTGCCTGGCATGTATCGCGATTGGATCGCGATTTTCTGCCGGACTTCAACGAAGGCGCTATTCAGTTGAATGTCCTTTTGCCCCCAGGCACTTCGCTGGCCACGTGCGTTGCGATCAACAAAAACGTGGAGGAAGCGTTGGTTCGCAACAGCGATGTGGTGAATTTTGTTCGTCGAACCGGTCGTGCCGAATTGGATGAGCACGCGGAACCAGTCAGCGCCAGCGAGTACATCGTCGATCTGGATCCAAAATCGTTGAGAACACGGGCGGAGCAGTTGGAAATAATTCGAAACGACCTCAACGAAGTCCCCGGAATCTTCTTTTCTGTCGAGCAGCCCATCTCGCACTTGATCTCGCATATGCTCTCAGGTGTCAAGGCTCAGGTGGGTGTGAAGCTCTATGGGGATGATCTTGATCTGCTCCGCCGCAAGGCCGAAGAGGTCAAAGCCGAAATGCAAGGGGTTCGCGGCGTTAAGGATTTGATCGTGGAACAACAGACCCTGATTCCGCAGCTCAAAATTGAATACAACCGCGATAAATTGCTTGCGGCCGGGCTGACCGTCGAGCATTTGAATCGGTTTATCGAAACGGCCATGAACGGGCAGGTTGTATCCGAGGTCATGCAAGGTCAACGAACGTTTGACTTGGTCGTGCGGCTTAAGGAGGACGCCCGCGAGAACCTAGATGTGCTGCGTCGACTACCCGTAGAATTGCCCGGTGGAGGCAAGATACCCCTCGAAGCCGTTGCTAACATTTATGAATCGCTTGGTCCCAACACAATTCAGCGAGAAAAGATCCGTCGCCGAATCGTGATTCAATGCAACACGGCCAACCGCGGACTAGTGGAAGTCGTCGAGGAAATTCAAGAGCGACTCAAGGTTGTCCGCGCAACGTTACCTCAAGGCTATTATTTCGAATATAGCGGTCAATTCGAAAGCCAACAAAGCGCTTCCAAGGCAATCACTTGGCTCTTCGGTATCGCGCTGGTCGGAGTCTTTCTAACGCTCTACGCGATGTTTCGCAGCGTCAATCTTTCGTTGCAGGTGATGGCGGCGATTCCAATGGCTTTCATCGGTTCGGTGGCAGCCATCGTCTGGACCGGCCAAAACCTCACCATCGCAAGCATGGTTGGCTTCATTTCTTTAGGCGGTATCGCTTCGCGGAACGGAATCCTATTGCTCCAGCACTACCTGCACTTAGTCAAGCATGAAGGTGAGACGTGGAGCCGTGAAATGATCGTGCGAGCAGGGCTGGAACGACTTGCGCCTGTGTTAATGACCGCCTTGACTGCAGGTATCGGCTTGGTTCCTTTGGTACTGGCAGCTGGTCAGCCTGGCAAAGAAATACTCTATCCGGTAGCCACCGTCATCCTGGGCGGTGTGATCAGTTCCACCTTGCTCGATTTCTTCGTTCATCCGGCACTTTTCTGGCTGTTTGGGATTCGTTCCGCACAACGCGCGATCGAGAGCCACGACGATGATAACTTCGGGGATGCGTAAAAAAAATTGTGGCAATTTCGACCTGACGCAGACGAAATAGATCGTTGGAACTAATCCTGTTTTGTCCGAGATGACTTGACCGCAATGGATTGCGAGTGCGTAACGATGACCACATTGACGACCAAACAGAAAACAAGATCGCTAGCTATTGCTAGGGACCGCAGGGCTCAACGATTCATGTCTACCCGAATTCGAATCGCATGGGTCCTCGCCGCATTCCTCAGTAGCGGATGCACTACGGGTCGCAATCATGTACCGGCCGTCAATTCGCTGGCTTCTTTGCATTCTCAGGCTCGAGTTCACTCGAGCAAACTAGCCGCGAGCGAACCGGTCTCAAGCAAGCCGGTCTCAAGCGAGCCTGCCATGAGCGAGCCTGCCATGAGCGAACCGGTCATGAGCGATGTTTCGCTA
>JBEBHM010000694.1:0-4653 GCA_040080875.1 Pirellula sp. | reverse complement strand
TGTCCTTATTGTCTAACGCCACTTTAACACAACGTTTTTGGACGGATGATTGTCAGGCGTTGTCGTTGCAGCGTGCCCTTGCTCGAATAGCATGATCTGGATCGCTTTCCGCAGTCAAGACGCGCTCGATGTCGCCAGCCGACATGCCCAGCTCCAACATTCTCATCTTGAGGTCGGCGTCCATGGCCGCTCGCTTGGCCTTGTACCAATACGTAAGTCCGGTTGGAATGGCGGTCAAAACAGACACACCAATAAAAATGATCGCCAAATCGTTGTGTAGGATGTTGTTTAGAATACTGCTCATTTTCGGACTTCCACGAATCGTGTAAAGAAACTGGTGATCGCTAGTTTGATTTTAATGTTTAGAATCAGTTCTTTCGAACCGGTTCATCGAAGATTGGGAAAAATGTGCAAACATGGACGATCCAGCCGAAAAAATCTATCTCAGCCAGATTCCGAAAGCCCAAAAGTCCCGTTTGGCACCCAAGACTGTCTCGTCCGTCTTGAATCGGCTCATCGTTGAAAAAGGGTACGCCGCACAACAATCGATCCAATTGCTCCAAGAAGAATGGAAAAACGCAGTTGGCGATGCAATCAACAGCGAAACTCGGGTTGGCAAAATCCAACGGCGCGTTCTCTTTGTGCTTGCGTCCAACTCGATTGTCCTGGCGGAACTTCAGTATTTGAAACCTAAGGCCCTCAAGCATCTGCAGGCCGCGCTTCCTGATTTCAAACTCAAGGACATCCGGTTCCAGTTGTCCAAGTAATCCAACGAAAGAGTCGTTCGACGTATACCGTATGAAATCTAGCTCCGAACCCCCTCAACTGCCTCTCATCGGGATCGTTGAAGCGAAAATGGCAGACCTGAAATCGCAAATCAAGGTCGTCGCCACCGAAAACCTGAGCGCCACACAGTCGCAAGGTCGAGTGCTTGCACAAGACGTCGTCGCGTTTCGGGATAGTCCAGCGATCGACGTTTCGGCGATGGACGGATACGCAATACGTATCGATGACTTGGATGGAAATGTGTTTCCTATCTGCGGAACAGCGACGGCAGGATCGAGCCCCATTGATTTGGCCGACAGATCCGCAGTTCGAGTTTTCACGGGAGGGCCCGTACCTGCTCAATCGCAATGCGTTGTTCGTCGAGAAGACTGCAGCGAATCGGAATCGTATGTCTCGATCGATTTGTCCAAGGAATCGCTATCACCCGGCATGAACATCCGTCGACGCGGCGAAAATGCACGAGCCGGCGATACACTCGTACCAAGCGGGTCCGTCCTCTCGCCATGCAAATTTGCGGGCGCAATCACGTTCTCAGAAGCGGCCGATTTTCAAGTATATCGCAAAGTTCGCATCGGGATCATCAACACGGGCGATGAGTTGATCGAGATTGGACAGCCATTGAAACCATGGCAGATCCGAGACTCGAACGGCCCCTTTCTTGAAGCGATGTTGGCTGGACATCGGTGGGTTCTCTGCCATCGTCTCAAAGTCAAAGATCACCCGGATGCGACCCTCGAGGCGGTGGTGCAATGCTTGGAACAATGCGACGCGATATTGTTAACTGGCGGCGTATCGATGGGAGATACCGATTACGTACCCGATGCAATACGGCACGCAGGATGTCGCGTTGTGTTTCACCGCATACCGATTCGACCCGGCAGACCAATGCTTGGTGCAGTCGGCCCGCAGGGGCAATTGGTATTGGGATTGCCGGGGAACCCTGTGAGCGTTGCAGTCACCTTTCGCCGCTATGGCCTCGAACTCTTAAAGCACATGGCTGGTGTTTCCCAAGCAGAAGCTCCCCCCGTGCTTCCTCTCGATGGCGGTGATTCGAAATCGCTGGATCTAATTTGGTTTCGACTGGTGAAGCAGACGGCTCAGGGACAATTGGCGTTAGTCGCAACCCAAGGCTCTGGCGATGTTGCTTCCTTGGCTGAATCAGACGGGTTTGTAGAAGTATCGCCCAATGCTCGATCGGTCGGTTCATGGCCGTTCTATGCATGGCAGAGCTGAAGCGGTTCGCCTATCATGGTGGCAGGGAATCCATTATTTTAAATAACGCTAGCAGGTATCCATCCATGAAAACCACGTTGACTTGCCTAGGGCTCTTTGCCGCAACCTGTTGCTCCATAATACCGCTGCTGGGTGCGGAGCCGCGCAAGCCAAACGTTGTCTTCATACTCGCCGACG
The DNA here is from genome assembly GCA_040080875.1 of Pirellula sp. GTDB lineage: Bacteria > Planctomycetota > Planctomycetia > Pirellulales > Pirellulaceae > JBKCUI01. The sequence goes on along the minus strand of JBEBHM010000694.1, from coordinate 2,457 downwards.
ATCTAGGCTGGACCGATACCGCTACGTACGGCAGCCGTTATTACGAAACTCCCAACATCGACAAGCTCGCAGCACAAGGATTAAAGCTCACTTGTTATCACAATTGCCAAAATTGCCAGCCAACACGTGCAGCGCTTCTCAGCGGTCAATACGGTCCGCGCACCGGGGTGTACACCGTTGGAAGCATCGATCGATTTGATTGGTCTTCGAGACCGCTTCGCCCTGTCGACAACGTTGATAAATTGCCGCTCGACAAAATCACCATCGCCAATCAACTCAAAAACGCCGGCTACACGACTGCCATGTTTGGCAAGTGGCACTTGGGCGACGATCCCAAGCATCATCCCTTAGCCCGCGGGTTCGATGAAGCCATCGTCTCAGCCGGTCAGCACTTTGACTTTGCGACCAATCCGAAAACAACCTACCCTGACGGGACTTACTTGGCAGACTTTCTCACGGACAAAGCGACGGACTTTATCAAAAGGAACCAAGACAAACCGTTCTTTCTTTACTTACCTCATTTTGGCGTCCATTCGCCTCACCAAGCAAAACCTGACCTCATCGAACAGTTCAAAAAGAAAACGCCCGCAGGCGGACATAACAATCCAACATACGCCGCCATGATTGCCAGCGTGGACCAAAGCGTGGGACGCATCGTCGCGCTCTTGGATGAATTGAAATTAGCTAACGACACAGTGGTGATCTTTTCGAGCGACAACGGTGGCGTCGGAGGATACGTTCGAGAAGGCATCAAGGCCGCCGAGGGCGTTACCGACAATAGCCCGCTACGAAGCGGCAAAGGAAGCCTATACGAAGGCGGGACGCGGGACCCATTCATTGTCAAATGGCCGAATGTTGTAGCACCAGGAACCACGAACAACACTCCCGCGATTCACGTCGATGTTTATCCAACAGTATTAGAGATTTGCGGCGTCAACGCGAAAAGCTACACCCTCGATGGTGAAAGTCTCGTGGGCGTTTTCAAGGATCGCAATGCCAAACTAAAGCGCGAAGCGATTTACCAACACTTTCCCGGCTATCTCGGAGCCGGCAAAGACGCATGGCGAACCACGCCAGTCGGCTTGATCCAAGCCGGCCCATGGAAACTCATGGAGTTTTTCGAAGACAATCGACTCGAACTTTACAATCTCGATGACGATATCGGTGAAACCAAAAACCTCTCCCTCCAGATGCCCGACAAAACCAAAGAGCTGCATGCCAAGCTACTTGCGTGGCGAAAACAAGTCGATGCACCGATGCCTACCAAGAATCTAGCCCCGCCGGTCGATCCAACACCCAAGAAAAATAATCGAAACAAAAAGGACACTCCTCGCTGATCGCCACCTGCATCGCGTTTTCACTTGCAATTCTGTCATTCGTACTCGTACTCAACCATCGGCGGTACTCGTACTCGATTAGAATCGCTCCATCAAGAACGAGTACGAGTACCAGTTCATCGAGTGCAAGTGTGATGAGAGCAAAACTTGGTGGTGATCATGAGGACTGTCACAAAAAGTACGATTAGCAACTCGAGTCCACATGCATATACAACGTGTTCTCATCATCGGTGCCGGCTGGACGGGTCGACAAATTGCTGGCCAAATGGCGGCCTTCGGTGTCGACATAACGATGATCGACAATAACCGTGCGGCTTTGGAGGCTTCCCTCGCATGGATCGAATCGCAGCGTCCGTCGTTTGTAGACAACGGCTATTGGCCAGAGGTCGAGTCGCAGCAATTGATGGCCCGAATTCAAACAGCCCAATCGTTAGAAGGCGTCGATGGATCGTTCGATCTCATTCTCGAGTCGGCAAGTGAGCAGTTTTCGCTCAAGCGTCGGTTGTTTCAAACCTATTCAAAACGATTCCCTCCTCCCACCATCTTGGCTTCGAACAGTTCCTACTTCACCCCCTCACTATTGCAGCCGCACGTATCATCACCAGAGAGGTTTGCCCATTTCCATTTCCATGTTCCCATCTGGATTGCAACGCTGGTGGATATTGCACCTTGTGCTGTTACCGATACGGAAACAATCGGGAGTCTCGTCGATCTTGCGAAACGCATTGGTCAGACTCCGTTGGTACAAAACGTCGAAAATCCGGGCTACGTTTTTAATTGGATGCTCAAGGCGTTGTTGCAGTCTGCGTTGCAATTGGTCGATCGCAAAGTCGCTTCACCTGCGGACATCGATATGGCCTGGAAAAAAGTGACCGGAATGCCGATCGGCCCGTTTGGAATGATGGATCAGATCGGAATCGACCTCATCCATCAAACCATGTCGCACGCGAGATTTGTGGAGGGTGATCAAGAATGGCAGCCTTTGATCGACATTCTACAGCCTTACATCGATAGCCATTGCGTAGGAGTCAAGACGGGTCAAGGATTCTTCCGTCACGATATCGGATCGATACGACACAAGGACGAATCCAAGTAGTGCATCGTAACAGCGTCGATTTAG
>JBEBHM010000693.1:0-4661 GCA_040080875.1 Pirellula sp. | reverse complement strand
CTCGCTGCACAGATTCCATTCCAGCGTAACTGCCAGCTTGAAATGCAAACTCATGCCTGGAAAGAAGGTTTGCGCCGCCAGAACGTCCGCCTCGGAGATGCGGACCTACGTAGAAGCGTATTCCGAGACGCTGGTCCTCGATATCAACGAAGACTCGCTGCACAGATTCCATTCCAGCGTAACTGCCAGCTTGAAATGCAAACTCATGCCTGGAAAGAAGGTTTGCGCCGCCAGAACGTCCGCCTCGGAGATACGGACCTACGAAACGTCCGCCTCGGAGATGCGGACCTACGAAACGTCCGCCTCGGAGATACGGACCTACGAAACGTCACATTAGGGTTTTGGCTTGGGCAAGTTCATTTTGCCCGCACCAGGGTCGCGCGGCCCATCTGGCAATTGCTTTGCCCATTCAATCGCCATTTGACTCAGTCGCGTTACAACCTCCGGATGGTGCTCGGCGACATTGTCCAACTGAGTCAAATCGCTCTTCATGTTATAAAGCTCTTTGCGACTGCCATCCGGATTGAGATAGAGTTTCCAGTCCCCCTCTCGGATGGCCAGTTCGGGACTGTGGTGAAATGGCTCACCCGCGATTCGGAATCGCCACTCCCACATTAGAGGTTTCTTTCTCGTGCGCGATTGTCCCTGGAGGATGTCTGCTACGGACTCTCCATCCGGTACATGCTTTTGCGGGATTGGGCAGCCAGCCAGCTCACAAACGGTTGGCAACCAATCAACTCCCGCCACGACGGAGGATTCATCGATTCGACCCGCAGGAATCTTGCCGGGCCATCTTGCGATTCCCGGTACTCGAATACCACCTTCGTACAAGCTTCGCTTTCGGCCACGAAACGGACCTGCGCTTCCAATTCCACTGTGTCCGGCATTTCCGATATGAATGTCTTCGGGGCCATTGTCGCTGCTAAAGAGGATCAAGGTATCGTTGGCCAGCCCCATGCGATCGAGACCATCCATCAATCGACCAATCTGAGTGTCGAGATCTGTCACGCTCGAGTAGAAAATTTCCGCCGCGCTGGCGTGAGGGAAATCTTTTCCGCCCGCCCTTTGTTTGGCGTAGGGTTTCATCTGCTCGGGAGTTGGATTGAGAGTGGCGTGAGGTACCAAAGTCCAAAGCTGCAAGTAGAACGGCCTGGCTCGGTTGCTCTCGATGAACTGCAAGGCTTCGCTAACGAACAACTCGGTCGATTTAGCGCGGAAATAAGGATCCGACCCCGGGCCGTTCGCCCCGCCCGATTCGCTTGTGCCAACGAAATCAAATCCATATGGGGACGGCTCCGGGCCTCCCGAATTGCTGCCTAAATGCCACTTGCCAATGTGAGCCGTCGCATATCCAACGGACTTGAGTTGCGTTGCGACGTTGGTAACCTTGGGGTCCAGGAACTGACTCATGCCTCGGTTGCTGTTAAGTTCCACTGCCGCATAATGTCCATGAATCTTGTGCCGTGCGGGGTATTGGCCCGTGAAAAATGCGCAGCGACTCGGCGAACATACCGATCCATTGACATAGAATTGAGTGAACAATGTTCCATGTTTGGCAAGCCTATCGATGTTGGGAGTTTTGATTTGGGGGTGGCCATAGCAACCCAAATCTCCCCATCCCAAATCATCGGCAAGAATGAAAATGACGTTTGGCTTTTCGGCTGCTTTGCTCGAACTGAACAATGCGATCAACGCCAACACAACCAAGGCGAAAGCTCGAACGTATGACATGAATACCTTTCTCCGAATCTTTCTATACGACGCTTAGCTGGTCAGAAACGCAAAAAATGGGTGCGAGTGGGGAGGAGAATTGTTGGAATTAGATCGATGTTGTTCTACTCTATTGCAACACGATGTCGTAGGTGTTGGCGCCCGCCTTGATTTCAAAGCTAAGACCGCTCTTGTTTGCATCCGAATACTTTTCCGGAATCGTTGGCTTCTGTTGCTTTTGCGAGAACTTGGCCACCGTAGCCGGGTCACCGGCCATGAACTTGCGTTCGTCTTCATCGTCCATAACCGGTCCCTGCACTCCAGGGACCGTGACAGTAACGTGGTACTTTGCGACTGGCACGTTGGCTTTACCGGCCATTACCAGCTTGTAGTTGCCACTGGCGTCGGCGGTTCCAAGCGCCGCAAATCCGCTATCGGATACGAACGAAATCAAACAGCCCTCCGGAACAGGCGCACCTTTATAAGTCGCTTTACCGCTCACGGTCCCGGTAGGTTGTGAAGGTATGCATCCACAAAACGCGACCCAACCCATGCAACACAGCGCTGCGGTCGCGTTTGTCTTCCATTGATTCATAACCGCCCAATCTGTGCTTATGGTTCCAAGGCTACGACGTTGCCGTCATCGCGCGTTGCAAGTAATTTGACCGTAATAAGATCTGTTCCATTGCTTAGGAAACGGACACTGCCGTCGGTCCAGCCTCCCATGACGCCCCCTGTATGTGCCGAAACCAGCGGATTGTTGGAACCGTGATTGATGGAGACGCCCGGCAATCCATATGTCTTAGTGCCGATGGGATAGCGGATGGTTGTCAAGTTATAGAATCGTTCTAGATTCGCATTCGCACCGGCTCCAGTGACAGTTGTCCCTTGTCCAGATCCCATAGCCCAACCATGAGGCCAACCGCCATCGATATGAACTTTGGCACCGGTAGAATCGATGGCCCAGTCGGAGCATTCGCCGACGATCATCGCATTGGATGTTCCGTCGACACACGATGCGATCGTCGTTTGTTCATTGTGCAGTAACATCCCCCCAGCAGACACGAAACCGTTGGCCACTTGAGGGTTATTAGCCTGATTCGAACAGCAACTACAGCATCTTCGAAAACGCGACTCCGTAAAAGGAGCTTGATCTCCATAGGCACCCTGGATTCCAACGTAGCTTGGTAAGTACTGATTGCCGGCAAAGGCGACGTTGAACTCATCGATAGGGCTGGAAGGACAACGGACAAAGGGCGGGACTTTGATGTTGCTTAGGTTGAGCGGACTATTGCGAAGCCGATCATGATTCGGTGAATTGGCGTAGCCATCGTCTCCACCCCAAACCCACTTGTTGAAAATGGCAGACTGTTCGACAAAGGGCAACATAGCGACATAGAAGGAAGGTCCGTACGGGGAGTTTCCTTGCGCGATATTCAAGTTTCCAAAACCGGCACGACGCGTCCCATATGGGAACTTGCGATTAGCGTCGTGATACAGATGTAGCGCGAGAACTAGTTGCTTAACGTTGTTGCTACACGACATACGACGTGCAGCCTCGCGAGCTGCCTGCACTGCGGGCAATAAAAGCCCTACCAAGATTCCAATAATGGCGATCACCACCAATAACTCAACCAAGGTAAAGGCACGGTTGGGTGTGATCTTTCGAAAAGCCAAAAACTGCATGATTAATGCCCTCATAAATAAAGATCGATATCGCCATGACGCAGGGAGATTCCGTCGCAAAACTCAATCGCGGCGACTAATTCAACCATAAAGCATAACGAATTGTGATACCAAGTGGGTGGTCTGCCAACGGGATTTGCCACTTAAATTTGTCCGTCGCAATGTGGCATTGGCTTCCAGCCTGTGTTTCCTATATCGTTTGTCTTCACTGGCTGAAAGCTTTTACAACGGTTGCAACGGTTGTCAAAACCGCTAATCGTTGAGTCCGGCGTTGCGTTTCCAGTTGTCCCACCAATTTCGAAAAAGCTTCCATTGCGATTCAAGGAATGCTTTTTGGCTATCGTTGAGCTTGTCAAACGCGTTGAAATGAAATTGATATTCGCTGTTTCCCTCCAGCATCATTAGGTACTTGTAATAGAGGACCAAGTCGGGGCCTTCGTCGAATAACGACAGCACTCCCAGCGCTTGGCTCAGCTCCTGCGCGAGGTGGCGAGATTTGCAATTTCCCGCCGCCGCTTCCTCGCACAATCGGACAAGCAAAAGGACTTGCTTTGGCAATGCGTTTCCAACACCCGTTATGGCTCCGACCGCTCCGCAGTTGACAAATCCGTGAAATACTTGCGTGTCAACACCGACCATCAAGGATAATTCTGGAGAGCCACTGGTGATTTGTTCGGCAGCATAGGTCAGTGCTGACGCCCCACCGAACTCCTTGAAGCCTACGAGGTTGGGATGCTGGGCTCTCAACTGAAAGAATAGGTCAGCCTTGGTTTCGAAGCCGTAGTAAGGGCTGTTGTAAATGACCGCGGGCAGTCCATTGGCGGCAGCAAGAATCGCCGAAAAGTGCCCTCGTTGGGCTGCCTGCGAAGTGCCTCGCGAAAGTAACCTAGGGATGACCATTAGACCAACCGCACCCACGTCACTTGCATGCCCCGCGTGGGATGCCGCCGATCTCGTGTTTTGAGCACCCGTGCCGACCACAACCGGTACACCAGCGCCAGCCAAACGCGACACACCTTCTTGACGCTGTTCGTCCGTCAATAGCGGCCAATCACCCATAGAGCCACAATAGATGACAGCGCTCATTCCTAAATCGATCAGGTCCCGCCCTTTGGCAACTAAGGCATCAAAATTGGGGCGACCATCCTGTGTACATGGAGTCATCAGGGCTGGCATGCAGCCTCGGAAAATGTTCTTAGTTTGCATATCGGTGTGTATTATCAGTGAGTATTAGGCCTAGTGCGTCTTTCTGGGTAGTGGATCTT
>JBEBHM010000692.1:0-4665 GCA_040080875.1 Pirellula sp. | reverse complement strand
TCTCAAATCTCAATTCTCAATTCTTAATTCTCAATTCTCTATTCTCTATTCGCTTCCCTCAACTCTCCGAAAAGGCTTGGTCGACGTTGGCTGCGTCAAGCAGCGTTTGGTAGTTGGAATGCAACCGTTCAGTGCTGCCGACGACTCGCTTGGAATTAGTCGCGACTTTTCTAGAAGTGGCAGACGCGTCAAGCGTGGCATCGAACTTGGTATTCCCCGTTTTGTTCTGCATCGTCGAAATGGGCGCGATGGAATTGCGGTCGGCCACGAGTACAGATTGGTCTTTGCGTGTCTGCGTAACCAGCTCGTCGCGGTCTTTGTTAACGACGACCTGAGCCAGTGGAGCCGACATAAAAGATTCCAAAGCCTGCCCAGGAATGGATTCGGGCGAATCCAATCCCAGACTCTTTAGGTAACCGGCCTGTTCGTCGTAGGTGCACTTAAAAAAATCGCCTTCGTCCGTGTGAACCAGTTCAGCAAATCGTCCGACCGAGCGCCCCGCTGTGGTCAGCGGATCGCCGTTGAGCCAAGATTCTTCACTGGCAAAATGAGCGTCGCCCGCAAAACTGTTGTTGTTGGTCCCCGGAGGAAAATAAGCATGGGCCAAGACGCCACCAGGACCGTCGAATCGATGTCCGCCGATTCGAATATCACCGAACCTTCTGCTACGTTAGATTCTCGTTCGCCGCTCGCCTAAGAGAATGTAAAAATTCAGCTTGAGGCGTCGAATCGACTCTTCGATGAGGCTCGTCGCCAAGTGTCTCGCCGATCAATTCGGACGCATTTTGAAAAACATAGAGCTGGGCGTATGAGGATATACCACTTTTTCAGGTTAGTACTTGGTGTTCGATGACAGGGATACGGGATTGAAGCGAATGAACGAAGCGAACAGGATCAAACAATTCGGAGAATTGTGCAACCGTTGGCGGGACACCGGGCAAGTTGCAATGTTACTCAATCAACTCAAGTTCGCTTGGTAATGCGGGGCCGCGGATTGCTGATTGAATCGATTCGGGTGTGAATGATGACTCGCTGCCCAATTGAAATAGGATACGACGGTCCCGAATATCTTCCTGCTTGGCTATGCCATACACCCAACCATTAATAACAATCCCAAGCGGCGATTTGCTCATTCCATTCTGAACCGTCTTCTGGTAACTCTGCCACCCCGTGCTACTTAATTCGATCTCAATTCGCTGCTGCGATAGAATATCAACTCGCGACACCTCGGAGCTTTGCAAAGCGAATTGTTCTCCGTCGACAAGCAACTCTTGTCCCGCCGCAAGTTGTCTCGACTGATAAGGCTTCAAGGACAGGCTCGCAACGCTAGGCATGTAGCGCTTTGGTTCATCCAGTTCCATCGTATTCTGTTCGCAAAGGCGAACGATGCCCGGTACTTGATTCAATCGCAATCGAGCAGCGATGCTCTGCCGTTGGAATTGCCAACACGAGATGTCGAATTGCCTCGAGTTGAAAACAGAAAAATGCGTGCCCCCAAAATTCTTTAATCGAGCCCGAATGCCATCCGCAAAGTTCTCGGCCGTTCCCTCGCCCACGACTCGGTAATGCATATGGGTCGGGTAGAGCCCAAACACGTAAACGATCAAGGCACCAACCACCACCAATGTTCCGAACGACTCGCACAGCGAAATCAAGCGAGCGTGCCGCGAATCTCGCAGAAAAATCTGGGTTGTAAGCCCCCAGCCTCTTTGATTTTTTGAGACCGGCGAGGAAATCATCGAATTGCCGATTCTCGAATTACCGACGCTCGACGCCAGCCAATTGCGAGCCCAGAGTCCAAATGGTACGCCGAGAATGATGGTTGGCGAAATGGGGAGCATGCACGCCGCCGCGCCGACCGACGCCGCTGTTCGACTGGCTGTGGATGCATGTATCACTCCTGCAACGAACTGGGTGACAATGATTGGACCGAGTAACACCGCGGCGGCGACGGCGCTTACTGCATGAACCCATCCCTCCGTCTCGAACGCCAAAACTACCTGAATGATCGCGAGCACACCGGCATTGAGTATGGCAAAAAAAATCAACCCAAAAGCAAGCGTAGGGTTGCAAGCAAGATGCAAGCCGGATGCCTGACCTGGGCCAGGCAAGACATGCGGGGCAAAAGCTCGCACTCTATTGATCACCTGATCCGCTAGTTCGAAATTGGAGCGTTTGATTCCGATTTCAATTCGCCCGGACTCGGAGCCAGGAAATTCTTGAAATGCAGAGATGGAATCGCCCATCACTACGAGTTTGCCCTTGAACAAGCCAGGTCGATTTTCAATGCGGACAACACGGCTCCAGGGTATGTCGAGAGTATGTACTTTGGACTTGATTTGACCCAAGATTGCGTCGCAACGCCTATATTCGAATCGGAGTCCAGCAGAGTCCGCTTGAAACGATCCGAGTACATCGATAAAACCTGCTGCTTCTTCGAGTTCGAAAGGAACGCTGGCTCTTTCGAACTCACGTGGTGCAACGTTGGCGTCGACCCCGCCATTCCAGTTCGCTTCGGCAGCTTCGATGGCAATTCGCATCTCATAGGCTGATTGAAAACGAGCGGTTGGGCGTCTCGCCAGCGACTTCATGACCACTGCGTCAAGCGAGCGATTTAGATGTCTGTTTAGCTGGCTTGGAGCCTCAAAACTGCCAACCGGCAGTTCTTTTGTTAAGAGCTCGTAGAGCACCACTCCGAGCGCATAAATGTCTACTCGATGGTCCACTTCGCTGCGAGCTTCGAGTTGCTCTGGAGCCAAATAATGCATCGTTCCTAGAACTGTTTGCGTCGCGGTCAGCTTTCCTGCCCTTTCTTGGTCAACGATCTTCGCAATTCCAAAGTCGGCGATTTTTATGGTGCCGTCGTCGCCAAGCAGAATGTTTTCGGGTTTGATATCGCGATGCACAACTCCTTTGGAGTGCGCATAGTGAATGGCATGGCACATACTTTTGACGATTCCCATCGCCTCCGCAGTGTTGATTTGCATAGAATTCAAGGCCTCGCGAAGGTTCAATCCGTGAACGTATTCCATGGTGAAATAAACCAAGTCGTCGTGAGTGCGGCCGAAGTCGTAGACCGCGACGATGTTGGGGTGGGAGAGCTTTGCCAACGTGCGGGCTTCGCGTTCAAATCTCTCCAAGAATTCAGCATCCCTGGAAATTTGGCGGTCAACAATTTTGAGTGCGACATCTCTGTCCAGGCCTACCTGCCTTGCATGATAGATAGCTCCCATCCCCCCTTGACCGACTAGACGCAGAATCTCCAATTGCGGAAAAGATGCTTGAAGCTCGTCGATGCTCGGGAGTATGGTTGCGTCGGGAGCGGGTGAATTCGACAAACTCGAAGCCGATTCAAAAAGGCAACGATTGCACAATCCCTTTGGGCTAAGTTGTGAATCGCATTGCGGGCAATGGACCATGTGGATGAACCCTTCGAGCAAATGTAGAATCGGATGATTGTAGAATTGGATGATTGTAGGATCGAGTGCTGGCTGTACCTATACATTCGAAGGAATCCAAGTTCGGTTACCATCGAGCAAGAAAAAGAAATAAATTATTTCTTGGCCAATACGCGAATCAGTTCATCTATTTCCGTATTAAGCTCTGCGGGATCTTCGATGGTTTCCGCCGTCACTTCGCGGAGCGTCTTTGCGAATCGCTGTCTGAGTCGATGCAATGCGACTTTCGCGGCCCCCTCAGTAATCGCGAGCTTCCTGGCAATTTCGGTGTAGACGCCTTGGTCTACCGGAACCGTTAGTTGCGGAAGCAGTTCGTCAAACATTGCGATGCGACCATTCATGTACTCCAGCTTGAGGCGTCGGATCGTCTCGTCGACGAGTCCCGTCGCCCAACTGGAGGTGTACAATTCGTCGGGTGGAGCTTGTTCGATGGCGAGTGATCGCCAATGTTGCTCGGCAAGAGATGTTTGGAGGGATTGGACGATGACTTTGCCGCCGCGTTTTGCGGCACGCTCGGCTCGATGTTGATCGATCAGAAATCGTTTCCAGGCAGTAAGTAAATAGGTTCGAAATCGCCCTTTGGCAGGATCCGCTTTTTCCAGCAAATCACCTTCAATCAACTCCGAGAGAAAGGCCTGTGTCGCATCTTCGGCATCTACCGATGACAGGCCTTGTTGACGAGCAAATACATAAAGTGGCTGCCAGTACTTTTCCATGACCGTGGACAAAGCCGGGCGACCAGCACCGGTTTTTTCGTGAGCCGCACGAAAGACAACTGTCCACTGGGTAGTTGAAAACATTTGAGTGGTTCGAATCTCCTCGATACTGTCAATTAACCAATGCGACCTATCCGAACATCGGAATACATCCTACCAGTCTAATGAACTTCCGCATTCGAATCCATTGATAAGTTGCAGCGAATGAACACTGGTAATGCGAATTGGAGACTAGTGCGTCTTCAACACTCAACGCTAAATATATGGGCTTGGCATAGTGGATCTTGTGAAAGATCCTGATGCTGCAGGAACTTTAATCCGCTACCCAAACAATAGTGTGTGAAGAAGCACTAGCGCGAGGAGATGTTTCGGATGGAAAATTAGGCGATTGTCTGAATCAAAACTGCGTACCAGCCTGTAGCGTAGGTTTCGAAGCCTTGGGATTTGCATTGCGCGATGCAAACGTCTTTGCCGTCGATTTTGTCGAGAAC
>JBEBHM010000078.1:0-17310 GCA_040080875.1 Pirellula sp. | reverse complement strand
GCTGTCGGGTAGGGTGGGTAAATCATCGCCCGAATAAACCGTTCTATATACTCGTCCGGCCAACTCGGATCGATTTGACCATTATGAGGACAACCACGCGGAAAATAGGTCGGCGTACCCATCTGTTCCGATCCTGGATCGCGGCGCATTACCCTTTCGATTGCTTCCCGAAAACGATTCATCGCTTCAAAAGCTACGCGTTCGTACAACGACTGCTGTGTGTCGAACGTTCGAATCGGAACTTCCTCCTGCAACAAAATGCGTCCGGTGTCGCAGCCTTCGTCAACATAGTGATAGGTGTAGCCAGCGACATCTCGACCATCGATCAATGCCCAAGTCAACGAACTGCAGCCTCGGTACGCTGGCAACAATGCAGGATGCAAATTAAAAATGCGACCATCGCTAGCCTCGATAACCGATCGTTTGATGATGTTCCTATAGTAGATCGAGGCAACACAGTCAGGTCGAAACGGAAGCTTCGACCGGGACACGTTTTCAAGCGAATAGGGAGTATTCGTCTTTTGGCAGTACGAAATCAGCGACGGGATATGATACGGACTTTCATGCGTGTAGACGAAAACATGGTGGCCCAATTCGACCAGTTGCCGCAGCGCTTCGCAACCAGTCCAGTGGTAACCGCAAAGAATCACGTTCATGCGCTTGGCTCGTTCAATTCAGGCTGGCAACCCGGATATTTTTGAACTCAACCCACATCGGCTTGCCCGCATGCAATTGCAACGCGAGTATCCCTTCTTTCAAGGCCAATTCTGGCTCGAGGTCGGTAAAGTCAAGTATGAGACGACCGTTCATGTAGTGCTTGATGTTGCTTCCTTTGCCAATGATGACGACATCGTTCCAACCGTTTAGTTGGAAAAGCTTTTGAAAGGCTTCTTTTTCGATCACACTCGCAATCAGTTTTTTTCCGTCTTTGTCCCAGACTACTTTTTCACCCACCATGCACATTCGTGCGCGTTTGCCACCCTCGTCATAGATGAATCCCGAAATGTTGGGATACTCGATTTCGTTTCGCAGCTCGTGTTGATAGCCCCGGACGACCCATTTGTTTTTGACCTTGTCGTCTACAATATGCTTCGAGCGATACTGAATTCCAGAATTGTTCGTCTCGTTACAGCGAAATGAAAGTCGAAGCTCGAAGTCCTTGAGCGTCCCGTCCTTCCAAATCAAAAACGTATTTCCGTTCGCCGCATTTTCTGGGGTGGTTTCTCCGTGAATGACGCCGTCTCTCACGCTCCACAGCCGTGGGTCGCCATCCCAGCCCGTTAGTTCTTTCCCGTTAAAGATACTCTTCATGCCAGCCGCTTCAGGAGGTGCTTTTTCGAGTTCCTGAGACTGAACGATCGACACCCACATCACGCAACCAACCAATGCGAACAAATTTCGTAGCATGACAACTCCAAAACCTAAAGGAACCCAAACAAGCAAAACTCGATGCATTATAACTAGCATTCAATGCAATGGGGTCGTCTCTCACCAGAAGCGTTTTTTGTCGATCCAACAATACCCAGCGAGAATACTATGTTCAACAATCCCGTTCCCATTCACAAACAACTTGTCAGCACGTTGGTTGTATTGCTCTTCATTATTTCGGCTGGGACGATCCACGGTCAACCCGTCCAGGACTCGACCATTGCATCTGCGAAACTCTCGATACCTGACAAGCTGGTTGTATTAACGTTCGACGATTCGGCCAAAACGCACTACACCGTCGTGCGCCCCATTTTGAAGAAATACGGATTTGGCGCTACGTTCTTTATCACCGAAGGGTTCGATTTTCGCGAGAACAAAAAGGACTACATGTCCTGGGACGAGATCGCTCAACTGCATCGCGACGGTTTCGAAATCGGAAACCATACACGGGACCATCTCTCGATTAACGATGCCAACGTTCCTCGATTGGTCGAACAACTCAGCGGCATCGCACAACGATGTCAGGAGTACCATATCCCCATTCCGACGACGTTCGCTTGGCCCGGCAACGCAACATCGTTCAAGGCGTTAACGATTCTCAAGGAGCAGGGCATTCGATTCGCAAGACGCGGTGGTGCGCCGGAGTATCCGTATGAGCATGGCCAGGGTTTCGCATTCGAACCCGGTCGAGACCATCCTCTTTTGTTGCCTTCGGCGGGAGACGCTCGCCCCAAATGGTCTATCGAAAACTTCGTGATGGCCGCAGAACAAGCCAAGCAAGGTCGAATTGCAATCCTCCAATTCCACGGAGCCCCGGACACAGCCCATGATTGGGTTAGTACCTCGCATCAGAACTTCGAAGCCTACATGCACTACCTCGCCATCAATCGCTTCCAAGTGATCTCGCTCCGCGATCTGGAAAAATATCAAAGGACTATCGCGGAGCCTGAAGACCCGAAAGCTGTTATCGAAGAACGCAAACGGGTATTGCAGTCAACGAAGTAGATGTCGAGGTCAGATGGTCCGCCCGAGTTGCGGAGCAACTCGGCTACAGTCAGTCGAACCGAGTTGCGGAGCAACTCGGATACGTCAGTTCTTGGGAGCCACGACTGCTTGGCCGGGCGGGATTTGCTCCATTTGGCGGATCGTGGGTGAGTACCAAACGCGGGGCGGTAGCCAATCGTAGGGGCGAGGATTTGTTGATGGAAAATCGACATTCACCTCCGGACCAGAATCTTCACGCACGCCAGACCAATACCCGCATGCATCGACGTCAAATGCCTCGAGATCAAAGAACAATTTGGTGCGGTCAGTTATGTACAAAACGTGGAACCGTGCAATCGAACTCAACGCATTCGCGTACGCTTGCTGGGCTTCCAAAAAATCGCGGGCCGCCACGTTCTGCACCCCAAGTTGCAGGCGCAGTTGCGTACTGTTCACTCGTTCGTACGCAAGCGCCGCGCTGGCGACCTGAATCGTGTATTGATTTCGATCAGAAGCCAATTGGCGCAGATCGTCGCGAATGTTCAGTTTGATCGAATCCTCCGCCGCCATGAGGTTTCGCAAACCAACGTTGTAGTTGATCAATGCGACTCGAAAGTTGTTGCGTTGCAAGCGTCGATTTAGCGGAGTGTCCAACGCAACGCTGAGCCGTGTCTCGCTATCATCAAACGAAAAATCCAGTGGATCGTTGGCATTGCTCTTCGTTCGCAAGGCATGGGATGCTTGCAAGTCGACGATGGAACGCAGGTCGTCTCCAGCGAGCTTGATCTGTCGCCATGCGTCGGCCAACTCTCCGCGTTGGTTCATCAAGTCCAACCGTTGCACAAGCCCCGTCAACAGCGCTTCGTCGTGATCGATGACGATTTCTTCCCAGCCGTCGGGGCCTTTTTCGAGCAATCGATCGCTCAATTCAATAGTTCGGTCGACGGTCGTTTGGACTTTGGATTCTAGTGACTTGCCGTCCGTCGGAAGTATGTCTTTGGTGACTTCGGCTGCGATCGCGTCCAATTCCGCCACCAATTTGACCGACGCTTCCATTTGAACCGGAATCTGAGAGAGGTCTTCGAGCGACTTCAATGCCGTGGTGGATCTGAGATTAAATGAAATAGTTTCAAGGAAATCTCGGAACGAATCGAGTTTCTTGCCTGCCGCGTTACGCCGTCGACGCAAATTGTCGCTTCGCTCTTGAGCCTTTTCCGATAGCGAAGCCTCCAGCGCCAAATCGATCACTTGCAACTCCGCCGCGCTAAACTCCATTGCTCGAATCAACACTCGAAGCGGAGGTGCTGGCGTGTCGGATCTCAATTGTGAATTGAGTTCCGCTCTCAATGCGTCCACTTGCATGCGCAATCCGAGAATCTTGAGCAATTGGGAAAGCTGCTTCAACTCTCGAGCCGCTTTTTCGAATGCTTCCGAGTTGTTAGCCGAGGAAGCTCGCAACGTCACGTCTTTCACGGCCAATTGCTCGATGCGGCTTTGAAGTCGAATTATTTTGTCCATTCGATCGGCCAAGACCTCCGCGACGTTGGCCAACGTGGTGGTATCCATCGTTGTTGCGTTTCGAGCATTCAAGAGTTCTGCCCGCGCTCGGGTAATCATCTGCCTTGCTACACTCAATTCGTCCCGCAAGGAGATTGACTCAAGTTCTGTTAAGTCGATCACAATGTTCATCTCCGTCGGCAACCCTAGAAGAAACTTCAATTGATCGAGGGCCGCCTCCAGCGTAAAGCAGCTGTTGACCAAAATGCCGCGGGTTCGTAGGACGCTTTGCTCGAACTGGTCGACCTGGATGCGGGGAATCTTCTCGGCAGTTCGGTATTCGGCTTGACTTTGGATGAAACCACGCAAGTTGGTAAAATAGTCCTGCGCGTTGATTTCGATCACCCGATAATTCAACAACAAGTTGTAATATTGTCTTGCAACATCTCGAAACAGTTGCTTGCGAAAGCGCAAGTAGTCTCGAACGGCGTACACCACATCGCGTTCGGATTGTGTGAGTGACTCAAATCGGACGTCGCGTTGAAATAGCGTCTGCTGGAAATCAAAGACCATTTCCGAACCTATGTCGGCAGCAAATCCAGTTGGTCCATTGAACGTCAGAACAACACTGTTGGCGAAACGAGCGAGAAACTCGCCGCCGGTTACCAAAGTCTTCTCGACGGCAACGCCGGACGGGATCGATAATCGGTTGTCGGTTATGCCGTTGGCCCTAAGGTGTCGGTAGTTGGCCGCTGTCCCATTTCCAAAAGGAGATGGGTTCAGCTCGAATCGGTACCGTTGACGCGTCAATGCGAGCGCCGCTCGAAAGAGCAGCTCTTTCCTGGCTTGGTATTCTCGGCTATTAATAGCCGCAAGTTCCATGAAATTGGCCAACGTCAGGCGCCGAGATTGGCTGTCTTGCGAATCGAATTCGGATTCAGGGAATGTCTGCTGATACTCATGCCGCAATAGTTCGAACTCAAACATACGACTCAGGCAACTTCGCGGCAAGACATTCCAGGCTTGCGCCGGAATGGTGACTCGATTCACAGGCAAGCCGTTGGTACGACCCGGTGGGCCGTCTTTCTTGGCTGGCTCTTTTTTTCTGTTCTCGGGAGGGCTGTCGGGGTCTACGAGTTTTACCACAGACGCTTGATAGGTGGCTTGTATGATCTGCGGTAGCCGTTCAGCCGACTGGCTCGAGCGAGCGTCCTCCTCCTCACCTTTTTCAGCTTCCGAAGTTCCCTCAGCCTTTTTATTTTCAGCGGGAGCCTCCGGGGTGGAGCTGTCGCTCGAAACAACCATGGGCAAATCGCTAGACAAGCGTGGCAGATCGTACCCGTACAAAACGGGACGAGGCACCGGCAGCCTAGGACAATCCGGATTGCTCGGATCGTAGAATCGCGATCGTGGGTCCGGCTGGATGGTGTAGTTTGAGGGGACTTGATTCGTTAAGCAGGAATCTTTCTCGCGAACGATGTGGTAGGAATCGCGGTCCGCAGCTTGCCGATAACGCGTCCGGCTGCAACCGAGACCATGCGTTGCAATTGCGAGAGCTAGCAAAACGAACGAAACCAAACGCATAGGCCGCACTACTCGAAAACTTGGAAGCCTGCTCTTAAGGCAAAAAAATTTCATACTTTGCAACGACGTCAACAAGTGAATCGGCAACAGTCGCGAAGAATATGCGGCGTACGCGACATAATACGGAGAATTTTGATGCCGAGGCGAAACTGAGTAGTCTAGATAGGATTTGACGGCTACCAGACAAAAATAGATTCCTGTTGGAACAAGCACCTGCAAGACGTTGCACCAGAGGCTAACCACGAAAAACACGAAACACGCGAAAAAAGGAATGACGACGATTGCAACATAATTGGATTGAATTGCGACCCATCATCATTTCGCCCAATGCTTCGTAACCGCCTCCGAGTATATGCTGGCTATTCCAGTTCGCCATGGTTTCCGTCATGGCTATCCGTATCGTCCTCGCATTATTTTCGTCTGGTTGTCTACTCGCATCTTCTCGCTTAATTTCGTGTTTCGCGTGTTTCGTGGTTCAGGTTTTCAAGTTTTTGCTAGCTAGCTAGTACGACAGCGCAGAGTGGCGTTGAGTCTACCATTACAAAACGCCCACCCGGTTTTGCGGAGCAAAACCGCCACATGTTGCGCTGTAGTACTAGCTAACGGCGAGATAATGCCAAAGTCTTGTACTGGCTTTCGTGCCACGATAGAAGTCTTCCAAGCAGAACTTCTCGTTGGGGCTGTGCGCTCCATCGTCGTCCAGTCCCCATCCGAGCAGCAAGACATCTGCATTGGTCGCCGTAACCATCTGGGCAACAATCGGAATGGAGCCTCCCTCGCGAATCATTACCGGCGTTGTTCCAAATCCCTCTTCGATGGCTTTCGTGGCCCCACGCATGTGGGCAGAGTTTGGGTTGGCCATGACTCCTTTGCCTCCATGCAAATCGATCAGCTCAACTCGGACCCCCGGGGGCGTATGATGTTTCAGAAATTCGCGCAATTGCCCCGTAACAAGTTCTGGGTCTTGATTTGGGACCAGTCGGAAACTGATCTTGGCACCAACCCAAGCGGGTATGATCGTCTTGCCCCCCTCCCCTTGGTAGCCGCCAAACAGCCCGTGCACGTCCAACGTGGGACGAGCCCAACGCCGTTCCAAGGTGCTATATCCGTCTTCGCCAGTGAGTTGGCTAACTCCGAGTTGTACTGCAAAGGCTTCTTCGGAAAATGGCAGCTTTTTCCACATTTGACGTTCGATAGGATCCAGTTCGACTACGCGGTCGTAAAAGCCGGGCAATTGAATGCGACCATCAGGGGTTTTCATCTCGGCCAAGATTCTGGCTAACGCCAATCCTGGATTGGTCACGGCCCCCCCGAATGAGCCAGAATGCAGGTCTGCTTTCGGTCCGTGGACTCGGATCTCGTAGTACGCGATTCCTCGCAAACCGTAGGTAATCGCTGGTTGCCCTTGAGCGTATTGCGACGAATCTGAAATGACGATGACGTCGCATGCGATGGTTTTCGCAATCTCGGGGAGCTTGTCTTTCAGAACCTGGCTTCCATTTTCTTCTTGGCCTTCGATGAGAAATTTGACCTGCAGTGGAAGCGTTTGGCCGCACTGCTTCCATGCCAGGACGCTCAAGACATGGGTCAGCATTTGTCCTTTGTCGTCTGTGGAACCGCGAGCATAGATGTTCCCGTTTCGGACAGCCGGCTCGAAAGGAGCGGAATCCCATAACTCCAGCGGGTCTGCAGGCTGAACATCGTAATGACCATAAACTAGAACCACTGGCTGTCCGGGTACGGGTGGCGTTTCGGCGTACACAAGGGGCGGACCGTCCCCCTCGACGAGTTGGCATAGAAGCCCGCCGGCCACCAGTTTGTTTTGGACCCACTCGGCAGCCTCGCGCATCTGGGGTCTCTTGCTGCTGTCCGCGCTGACGCTTGCAATACGCAAAAAATCGAAAAGTTCCTCCAAATGAGTTTGACGATTGTTCTGCAAATAGCGATCGATGGAAGTAAAATCAGTCATGTGTAATTGTAAGTTTTGTACGATTTGTTCTTGCCAAGAGTACCGGTCCTACCTCTACAATATAACGGAGTTAGGACGTCTCTGCGGAGCGTACACTTCAAGCATTTGCGAGAACTGATGCGATCCCTCGAATCCCTTTTTTGTCCCCCGTTCACAAAGTCCATTTGAGCTTCAAGGAACCAAACCCCAATGGATTCCAACACTGCTGTTGTCGAAGAGCCCATCGTTCGTCCCACGCGTCAGCCTCCGAAGACGAAAAAACAACCGCGATATCATGTCATACTGTGGGATGATCCAGAGCATACGTTCGAGTATGTAATTGAAATGATGCAATCGCTCTTTCACAAATCGGCAACGGAGGGACGCAGGATTGCGGAAGAAGTCGATCGTTCGGGACGTGCCATTTGCCTGACGACCACCCGTGAGCATGCCGAGCTTAAGCGAGATCAAATACGTGGATTTGGGAGCGACCCATACAGTATGAAATCCAAGGGGAGTATGGCTGCATCGATCGAGCCTGAGCGATAATACGTTGAGTGCGTTACACTTCTGAATTTGTATAGTTTGCGATGACGGATTCCGGCGGCTATGATGGACCACCACGCCGAAACCGCAACCATCGTTCCCCACCTATCAAGTGTTTTAACGCACGCCAGAAATCACCATGACAGGCTCAGGGCTAAGTCGCGGAGCAAACTGCGACATTTGTAGGAACGATCCTCGCAAGCCGATTGTCCTACCGCGTCGGACAATGATGTCTTGGGCAGGGAGCGGCCTCGGTGCGATTGCACTTGCTGCCTTGAACGAACATGCTCGTTCGACCTCCAACGCAGCCGAGTCGTCCGCCAAGCTTCCGCATTTTCGACCAAGGGTGCAACGCGTCATATGGTTGTTCATGCATGGTGGTCCCAGTCACGTCGACTTGTTCGATCCCAAAGTCGAGTTAAGTCGATTGGCTGGACAGACGTTGCCTGAGAGTTTTGGGGACGTGATGACACGAAGAAAGGTGGCAGCAAACCCGCTGCTCCCCTCCATCCGAAAATTCAGGCCACGTGGGCAATCCGGTCTGCAGATCAGCGATTTCTTGCCGGAGATCGCGGGCTGTGCCGATGACTTGTGCGTGATTCGAAGCATGCACGGCGATAGTGTGAATCATCCCCAGGCAGTGTATCAGACGAATACAGGCAACGTGCTGATGGGCAAACCAAGCGTCGGCTCCTGGGTCGCCTATGGACTAGGAAGCGAGAATCAAGATCTGCCGGCGTTTGTGGTATTACCTGACCCAGGCGGCGGTGCCAAAGGAGGTCCGCCCGCGTGGGGCAACGGTTACTTGCCAGCGAGCTACCAAGGGGTCACGATGCGCCCCGGCGAATCGCCAATCCTGAACCTCAAACCTGCCTCGGCGCTTGGGCCAGTCGACTCAAGGCACACGATCGACTTGATCCAGCAGCTCAACCGACACCATCTTGAATCGCGCGATGCGGATGATGGCCTCGCTGCTCGAATCGCATCGTACGAAATGGCGTTTCGGATGCAGACTGCGGCGCCGGATCTAGTCAATCTTTCTTCGGAGACTCAGGAAACCAAAGCGTTGTATGGAATCGATCAGCAAACCACCAGCGAGTTTGGAACCCGATGTTTGCTGGCCCGTCGCATGGTCGAGCGAGGAGTCCGGTTTGTACAAGTCTATTCGGGTGACACCAACGGTTGGGATGCACATCAAGACGTGGAGAGCAACCATTCCAAACTTTGTGCCGCAACCGATCGCCCGGTTGCTGGCTTGCTCCAAGATCTCAAGCGTCGCGGACTTTGGGACGATACCCTTGTCATCTGGGGTGGAGAATTCGGGCGAATGCCAATGAGCGAATCCAAGACCGGTCGTGATCATAACCCTTGGGGGTATTCTGTTTGGCTTGCGGGTGGCGCTGTCCGAGGCGGAATGGCGTACGGAGCAACGGACGACGTTGGCCTCAGGGCGGTCGAACAGCCTGTGCATCTTCGCAATTTCCACGCAACATTGCTTCATCTCTTGGGTTTGGACCACGAATCGTTATCTTTCTTTCACAACGGATTGAACGAACGATTGATCGGCCCCGCCGATGGCGTCGACGTGGTTTCGGATATTTTGACATGAGCCAAGTCGATCGATCACTCTGGTGCATATATTTGTTATTTTTCGCGGTCGCTGCAGCCGTTGCGAAGTCGGTTGGGATGGCGGTCGAAGACGATCCAGCGGCAGACCGCATTGCGCCTGACCGCATTGCGACAGACCTCGCATATCAAGAGCCCGAGATTGCACCCAGCGATCGCGACCACTGGGCGTTTCGCCCCTTGCAACCCGAGGCTGCATTACCCAGCGTAAAGGATATCCGGTGGCCAAAGGTCGCCTTCGATTTTCACATCCTTCGAGATATCGAGTCCGCCGGACTTGAGCCCACGCTTGCGGCATCCCCGGCCACGCTCCTACGCCGACTCAAGTTGGATCTGCTCGGCTTGCCATCGACGCCCGAGGAGTTGGACGAGTTTTTGTCGGACTGCGATGCGCACGGATGCGAAACGGAGGCCTATGCTGAGTGGGTGGAGCGTTTCTTAGCTTCGCCGCAGTTTGGAGAGCGATGGGCTCAGGTGTGGCTGGATCTAGCACGGTTTGCGGAGACCGATGGATTTGAACACGACCGAGTTCGCAAGGACGCGTGGCGCTATCGGGATTGGGTGGTTCACGCGATCAATGACGATATGCCATACAATGAATTTGTTCGACATCAATTGACGGGTGAGAATTCGGAAAACGGGGCTCATCGCATCGCCACGATGTTTGCATTGGCGGGCCCAGACATGCCTGACATTAACGATCAAGAGCTGCGGCGGCATGATCGGTTGAATGAAATGACTTCCACGCTCGGTTCGGCGCTGTTGGGGTTGCAGTTTCAATGTGCCCAATGTCACGATCACAAGTACGACCCGATCAGCCAAGGTGATTTCTATCGACTAAGGGCCATCTTTGAATCAGCCGTCCCGATTTTGCAGAGAGACCAGGCGTATGTCCTATTTGATCCAACATCGAAATTAACAACGGCTCAAAGTTTTCTCTACTTGCGTGGCGAAGTTCGTCACCAAGGCCCAGCCGTAGAGGCGGGATTGCCACGCATCGCTACCGAACCCTCGACACAACCTAAGAAACTCACGTCACACCAACCGCGTCAAGAATTCGTTCAGTGGCTCTTTGAACCGAACCACCCATTGACCGCTCGCGTAATGGTCAATCGCATTTGGCAATCTCACTTTGGCAAGGGGCTTTTCGAAAATCCAAGTGACGTTGGAGTCTCCGCCGCTGCGCCAACCAACCTGAAGGCTCTCGATTCTTTGGCCAACGACTTTCGAACATCCGGATGGAGTATGAAATCCATTCACCGACAGATCGTCCTGTCGTCAACGTATCGACAAGCTAGCCGTAACCAAGGCCAGGATCATGCGATGCCCGAAGCATGGGCAAAGAAACTGGCGGTCGATCCCGACAATCGACTCTACAGCCGTTTTCCTCGTCGTCGGCTCGATGCCGAAGTCATTCGCGATTCGATGCTAAGCGTTTCGGGCTTGCTCCATTACCAAAGCGGCGGCGAAGGAGTCATGCCCCCGTTGCCTGACGAATGCACCAAGACACTTCTCAAAGGCCAATGGACGACCAGCCTTCGTCGACAGGACCATTTTCGACGTAGCGTTTACACGTTTGCGCGAAGGAATCTGCGTTATCCCATGCTGGATGTCTTCGATCGACCGGACGCAGGTGCCAGTTGCGCGAAGCGAGACTGCTCCACCACGGCCATTCAATCGCTCCAAATGCTCAATAGCGATTTTACGTTGGATTGCAGTCAGAGCCTAAGAGATGCAATCCTGAAAGCCGATTCAGGCTCCGCGTCGAACACGTCGAATCTCGCAGCAATTCATCGCCTCTTTAAAGCGGTTCTCGGTCGTAAGCCGACTATTGCGGAAGAGAGTTGGGTTCAAGAGTTTCTGGATCGCCAACCCAACGATGTACCAGGTCAGTGGCTGTCTGTCTGTACGGCTTTGCTCAACACCAACGAGTTCGTATACATCGAGTAGCTACACAAATCTCAACCCTCAAGTAGCTAGTACTACAGCGCAGAGTGGCGTTGAGTCTACCATTACAAAACGCCCAACCGGTTTTGCGGAGCAAAACCGCCACATGTTGCGCTGTCGTACTAGATAATGGGGCAAACGTCGAACCACGAGCGTCCTTGGCCATGCATCCATTCGCTGGCTTGCTCCGGTCCCCAAACGCCAGGTTCGTACGAATGCAAAGTGGGAGCGGCAGGGCTTTTCCAAGCGGCGATGATGGGATCGATGATTCGCCAAGCTTGCTCAACCTCATCGCTTCGGGCGAATAAGCCCGGATCCCCTACGAGTGCATCCAGCAACAAGCGTTGATAAGCGTCCGGCAGTTCTTTACCGCTTGAGTCGAATCGGAAATCCAAATTGCTCAAACGCATCTTCATGTCGGAATCCGGGACTTTAGATTGGAAGTCCAATTGAATTCCTTCGGCAGGTTGGATTTGGATTACCAGTCGGTTGGCTTCGGGGCGATACGATTTCTGTTCACCGAAGAGCATATGGGGAGGCTCACGAAACTGGATTACGATTTGAGTGGTGCGGCAGCTCATCGCTTTGCCGCTTCTCAAATAAAACGGAACGCCCCTCCATCGCCAGTTGTCGATATAGAGCTTGAGCGCTGCAAACGTTTCGGTTTGGCTTTCATCGGGAATGCCCTGTTCGTCGGAGTAACCAATGTACTGACCCCGGACGCCGTACTCGGCGAAGTCGCTTCCTCGGTAGGGACGGACGGCTTGGAGGACCTTGACCTTTTCGTCTCGAACCATCTCCCCGGTGTAACGCACGGGAGCTTCCATCGCAGTCAACATCATCAATTGGAAGATATGGTTCTGAAACATGTCGCGGAGGATACCCGCTTTATCGTAATAGTCTCCGCGTCGACCAATTTTCACTTCTTCGGCGACTGTGATTTGAACATGGTCAATATAGTTGCGATTCCAGAGGGGCTCAAAGATGGTATTCCCGAATCGGAGCACCAACATATTTTGAACTGTCTCTTTGCCGAGATAATGATCGATCCGATAGATTTGATCTTCGCGGAATGATTTGTGAATCGACTCGTTGAGTTGCTTGGCACTGGCCAAGTCGGTGCCGAAGGGTTTTTCGATGACGACGCGGCGGCGGCCATCGGTTTCTTCGTTCAGACCAGCCTTGCCCAATTGCGCGATGGCGTCCGCATACAACTGAGGCATGGTCGAAAGGTAATAGACGCGATCCGTCGTTTTGGACTGCTCCAATTCCGAGAGAAAGGAGCCTAACTTTCGGAAGTCTTCGTCGCTGCTGATGTCGCCAGGATGGTAGTAAATGTTTTGAGAAAAGGCATGCCAAGTCTGACTGTCGAAATCATTTTTCGAGTACTTGGCCGTAGTTTCGGTCAGCTGGGTTCGCCACTGCTCGCTGGTGAACGGGCTACGTGAAACGCCCACAATGCAAGTCGGTGAAGGTAGTCGTCCGCGCTGAAACTGTCGATAAAGAGCCGGAATGAGCTTGCGGCTCGTGAGGTCGCCGGAAGCTCCGAAGATCACCATAGTATGCGACATGCTATTCCACTATTCCATTCGGGAACGGAAACCGAGTTGTTTCTGGATGTTTTGGAACCAAGGCTGGATTGCTCGATCGCTCTCCATGCGAGCCACGGTTGCTACACCTTCCAAGGGAGCAGCAGCAAATTTTTCCAGTAGGCTATTGGTCTCCGGCGATAGTTCGACAACCTTGACGACGTAAACAACCGTCTTGTCGACATCCGACGCAAAGGTTGTATCTCCTGATTTGCAGGCGAAGACGGCCTCCATAAACGAGTTGTCGACCTGTCGCAGAAGCTCGACTGTGCTGAGCTGCATGCGGCTCTCCATGCGTGCGAACATCGGGTTGTACCATGTGAAGTTTGCGGGCTCGTTGATGAGCGCCTTTTCTTCAGGAGATGCAAAGGAGTCTGCAAATGGAGACGTACCGATCTTGGAGGCCAGCTCGCGAGCCCTCGTCTCAGCCAACTTGAGCGCCTGCTGTTTTTTCCAGACTTCTTCGATCTGATCGCGGACGCTATCGACCGACGGTGTTACCGGCTGGATCTCACCGACCTTCCAGAAAACGAACTGCTGATTACCACCTTGAAAGCCCATCGACATGAGCGGCGTAAAGGTTTCCCCCAGTTCCGTGGACACGTTGATGAGAGCCGCAAATTGAAACGGTTGCTGTTCCCGGCTAGGCATGACGAACGAGGAGCCGATCGGAGATAAAACAGCCGAATCGGTATCGATCATTCCAGTAGTCCCATATTCGAACCCCTCCGTTTTCGCCAATTCTTTCAAGTCGGGTCGAGCGGGCACTTCGGCCATCTTGTCTTTGGCAGCCACTCGATCGAGATAACTCCTCAGGTTGGCTTTATAGATATTCATCGGTTCCATGATGCGATTGATGCGTTCGTTGACGACACCAATGGAAGTGCCACGCGCCAGATCCCTTGCGATTTGATCTTTCACCTCCTCGAATGTCTTCGTTCGCATCGGTGTCGCTTCAGCGACGGCTGTGTCACTTGATTGAGGCGTCGATGGCGCAAGCTCGGGTGGCTTCGCATCCGATAGTTCAATCGAAGCTGGCTGTGTGGCTGCTGGCTGTGTTGCTGCTGGCTGTGTAGCTGCTGGCTGTGTAGCTGCTGGCGGGGCCGCAGTTGTGTTTGGCTCGGTTGGTTTGGGCTCCGTTGTGGTTGATTGTTCCTTTTCGCTTTGGAAAGAGACAAGTTGGATGCCTGAATTGCGGTCCAAACGTTGCGCGGTTGGCTTTTCTGTAGGTACCGCAGGTTTAAGCTCTAGCGGTAATTGCGGAATCTCGTTCGATTTGCTTTCTTGTTGGGCTGCGGGCTGAGGAGCGGGTTCCGTTTCAGGTTCTTTATCAGGCTTGCTTTCAGGCTTGCTCTCGGGTGCAACAGTTTGTTCGGAGGTGGGAGGGTTTGACGGGTCGGGCAACACTGGCGGCGTATTGGGCTTGGATTCCGAGGATCCTTCGGGAAAGACGACGTTGGTCGTTTCGGGACTGACCGGGACTCGAAACTGTTTATCCGCGACACGCCGATCGTACTCGGCTCGAAGCGTATCCTCCGGGATCAATGCCATCTGCTGGGTGACCAGTTTCTCGACATCGATCGAGACATATTCAAACTCGGCTTTCTTGGTTCGCATGAATGCGGGTTGCGTTGCGATTGTTCTAGCCATGCGTGGGATGTCTTTGCCATCTTGATAGAGAGCTTGGATTTCCCGTTCGGTGGGTTTGCCTTGGACTTGGGATTCGAAATCTCGCACAAAGATCGGAAAGGCTTGGATCTTAGCGGCCTGATTAAATCGCAAGAAATCTTGCCAATTTTTGCCGGGAGTGGAAAGCGGTGGTCTGGCGCGCACGATCGAATCGCGCCGTTCCTCGTACCGAACGCCAGCGCTGCCCAGTTGCAAGACCGCATGTTTGGCCATTTCTTCGCACATCAATCGATTGAAATCGAACCAGGTGAGTTGCCCGCCCGTGGACTCTTTCAAAGTTTTTTCGATGTGCTGGCCATCGAGCTTACCGTCCACGAAGCGTTTCAAAAACGTTTTGACCGATTCGTCGTTGAATACGATTCCGCGCCGACTGGCCTCGGCAACGAGCAGTTTGCGTTCGAGGATGCGCTCAGGGGGTTCCATGTAGCTTGTGATACCAAGCTGGGTTAAGTCTGGGCTGACGCCAGGAACATTCGGCGTCCCGCCTTTGGCTCGAACATCCTTAGCCAACTTTGCTAAGAACGTGTTGGCAGATCGCAATTCGTAAAACTCCCGCCACATTTGGTCTCGATCGATGGAACCGCCATTCCACGAAGCCATGACGGGATTGTCACCATTTCCACGGATTCGAGAGTTATTGACGCTTTCGATGGCTGGTGAGATGACGAAAGCTACGATTGCGATGAATACGGCCATAGCCATCCACACGCGCTGGTTTTTTCGGAAAATAGCAAATGGGCTGGCCATCGAAAAAGGGATCCTCGGTACGTCGGCAATATCTGTAACTGCGCCTTGTGAAACAGAGACGCAAAGAGGGATTGTAGGAATTCTGCGGTTCGACGCAATTCCATTGATGGAGATGATAGAGGGCTTGACAAATAACCATCTTTGCGGTGACAACGCTAAAGGGGCAATGTTGTTACACCGACATTGGACCCATCAACCCAGATTCGACCCCCAATTGCAGACAATCACCCCCCATGGCCGAAAAGAAATCGCTTGTCATCGTTGAATCGCCAGCAAAAGCGAGGACGATTTCCAAGTATTTGGGGAGCGGATTCCAAGTGGAGGCATCGATTGGCCACATTCGCGATTTGCCGGGGGGAGCCAAGGAAGTACCTGCAGAATACAAGTCGGAACCCTGGGCTTCGCTTGGTGTAAACGTCGATTCCGGCTTTGAACCCCTCTACATTGTTCCTTCCGACAAAAAGAAACATGTTTCTTTTCTAAAATCGGCACTTAAGGACGCGAAAGACCTGTATCTGGCGACGGACGAGGACCGCGAGGGGGAGGCGATTTCGTGGCATTTGCAGGAAGTGCTGAAGCCCAAAGTCCCCGTCCATCGAATGGTTTTCCACGAAATTACCAAAGAAGCCATTCAAAATGCGCTCACCACCACGCGACAAATCGACACGGGATTGGTCAAAGCACAAGAAACACGCCGAATTCTGGATCGACTTTATGGATATGATGTTTCTCCACTTTTATGGAAAAAAGTTCGACCAGGCCTGTCTGCTGGCCGAGTTCAAAGCGTCGCAGTTCGTTTGATCGTCCAGCGAGAACGCGAGCGAATGGCATTCCGTTCGGCAACTTATTTCGATTTGGACGCCCAGCTAGAAACTTCCAAAAAAGAAAAATTCATCGCGAGTTTGTGGTCGGTAGGAGATCGCCGAATTCCCTCTGGCAAAGATTTCGATTCCGCCACCGGATTGCTCAAAGATCCGAATTTATTGCAACTCGACGTCTCCGCAGCCGAGTCGCTCAAACGTCGGCTGGAAAAAGCTCAGTTCCGAGTGACCAATGTCGAAGTCAAGCCGTACACCGAGCGTCCCAAGGCACCGTTCACTACCAGCACGATGCAGCAGGAGGCTAACCGCAAACTAGGCATGACGGCCAAGGACGCTATGCGGGCCGCTCAAAGCCTTTATGAAAATGGTTACATCACGTACATGCGGACCGATTCGACCACCCTTTCCAAGGAAGCGGTCGAAGCGGCTCGCGACTTGGTGCGTTCGCAGTATGGCGAATCGTTTCTGTATCCAACCCAACGGACTTATGCGACCAAGGTCAAGAACGCTCAAGAAGCTCACGAGGCCATTCGTCCAGCAGGGCACCCTTTCCAATTGCCTGAGACGATCAAACGCGAATTGAGCCATGACCAATTTCGCTTGTTTGAATTGATTTGGAAACGCACCATCGCCTCTCAGATGGCGGACGCACGAAAACAACGCATGGTCGTGACCATTCAAGCAGACGATGCCGTCTTCCAGGCGACTGGAACGTCGATTGAGTTCGAGGGATTTCTGCGTGCCTATGTCGAGGGGAGTGACGACCCTGCCGCAGAGCTTGCGGAAAAGGAACGACTGTTACCTGAGATGCGACCGTCGGATCCTCTCAATACTCTAAACATCGACTCCGTTTCGCACACAACCCAGCCGCCAGCCAGGTACACAGAAGCCTCATTGACTCAAG
>JBEBHM010000691.1:0-4668 GCA_040080875.1 Pirellula sp. | reverse complement strand
TCTATCAGCTTGTCCGACCGTACTTTAGGGTTCTAGCTCTGGAGGTGGCGGGCTAGCTGTTGTTGCGGGAAGCCTAACGATCTACCTGACAAACCGGCGGGATTCATGCGGTTTTTCATCTGTGCACCGGCATTGCGATCTATGCTATCCTAGATAGCTTCATCAACGATGAAGCACCGGACAAGCCGGTGGGATTCAATCTCAAGCGTGTAGGTATCTTGAAATGAGTAAGAAATCATTTGAATGGTCCTTTCTAGCATGGATATTGATCGGCTGGATGGCGAATAGCGGTTGCAAGCAGGAAGTCCATCAGGGCTCACAGGTCGCCACGAAGGGTGCGAACACATTTGAGAAAAACCCTACCAGCCCAGCGACAGCCAAAGAAGAACACAGCCACGCGGCGGGCGAACATGGCGGCACGCTGGTTGCTTTAGGACGTGATCAATATCACGTAGAAGCCGTAATCGAATCCGATGGCAAAGTGCGTCTGTACACGCTCGGTCAAGACGAAACCAGGGTCATCGACATCGAGGCTCAAACGCTAAAAGCGTTCGTAAAAATTCAGGGGGAGTCGAAATACGACAGTATTGATTTTGAAGCTGCACCACAGCCGGGAGATGCCCCCCAAAAAACTTCGCTGTTCATCAGCAAATTGCCTCCGGAGTACATGGGAAAGAACATCGACGTTACTATACCCAATTTCACCATCGAAGGTCAGCGATTCCGACTGGCGTTCAAATCGGCCACCGTGAATCATGAGACGCACGATCCAGCCATCCACATGCCAAACAACTTGGCCGACGATGAGGAACGGGCATTGTATCTGGTACCAGCGGGACGTTATACCGCCGCAGACATTGCGGCGAATGGCAATACGACCGCTGCCGAGAAATTCAAAGGGATCAAGTCGGCCCACGACATGTTTCCGAAAGAGGGTGATCGCATTTGTCCTATTACGAAAACAAAGGCTAATCAGAAATTCACGTGGATCGTGGATGGAAAGCCATACGAATTTTGCTGCCCACCGTGTGTCGATGAATTCTTGAAATCTGCCAAGGCATCCATCGAGCCGATCGCTGACCCAACTACGTTTGTCAAAAAATAGTCGATGTTATCGAGCGGCGGTCGCAACAGCGCGATGATTGCCAAATGACTCGTGCCATGCACTTTCCTTGTGGGCACTGGTAGGAACAAAGTTCGCTTCTCATTCGAATGGTCCACATTGTCTAACAAACTGGTATCATCTAGGTTCCTTTACCAGTTTTACTCGGAGACCATGATGGAAGCCTCATTCGCAGCACGTCTTTTTCTAGCTACCGTCGGAGCCTTCGGAATCTGCGGTTGCGAACCAGCAGCAACGCCAGCCAAGCCGACCACCGCTGCGTCGCCAGCCGCTGCGTCACACGAGCATGGTCATGCGTTAGGTCCACACGAGGGAGCCATTGCAGATTGGGGAGGGGGCAAGTTTCACGCCGAGTTCACTGTTGACCATAACAAAAAGGAAGCCACGGTGTACATCCTGGGTTCGGATGAAAAAACACAGGTACCAATCAAGGCGACCAAGATTTTGCTCAACATCAAACAGCCGACCTTCCAAGTTGTGCTTGCCGCCAAACCGATGGATGGCGAGCAGGGTGGACTCTCCTCACGATTCGTTGGCATCGATGACAGACTGGGAGTCGTCCAAGAATTTGTTGGGAAGATTGCTGGTGAAGTAGACGGAGTTCCATACTCGGGTGAATTCGCCGAGGAAGCCCACGGCGCTCACGATCACAAGTAGAACTCGATATGTCAATTCTCTATCGACGCACCGATCGAGCAAAGAAGCTAGGCGTTCGAGCTCGCATTGGATAGCGAGCCGCAATGCGAGATTCGTCCGACTTGTTGCTTATTCCAACTCGCTCCGCGATTTGATTCGGGGCGATCAATACTCCTCCCAGTACGGTCGCTATGATCATCGTTAGGGATACCGCTCGTCTTTTCGTCGATTGCATCATTCGTTCTCCTGGTCATTGAAGGTGATGGAACTATTGTCTCCGTCTTAAGTGCAGTCCGCGTGCCAAACCCGACTCGTGGGTTGGAAAATCGTTTCTAGGAAACGGATCTTTCGGGCGATCCGATCTGATCACGCCAACTCCCGGAATATTGCTTCCATCGTAATCGTACTCAATGAAATGGTACTCGTACTCCTACTCGAAGGGCTCTGAATTACCACAAGTAGGCGTACGAATACCGTCCTGTGGACTGAGCAGGAGTACGAAAACGCAGGAATTCCAAGAATGCTGGCCCTAAGAATAATCCGGGTGATTTAGGCCGTGGGAAATTCTTCAACTTCTTTTGGCAGGGCGCCCAACTGCAACCTACCTTTGATCCATCTCGGGCAGTTGCTTCTTGGTGAATCCAAGAAACTGTTGTGAAAAAGCAACATGCCTTGTTGAAAAAAAACTACACCCCTGATTTACACCGCGAGAACACCATGATGAGAGCTTTGGCCCTCTCCCTTTGCCTATTCGGTTCGTTGCCGCTTACTTATGCTGGTGACATTCACGTCGCTACCCATGGCGACGACGGTTCTGTTGGATCCGAGCTGCACCCGCTGCGAACCATGGAGGGGGCTCGCAATGCCGTACAACGCTTGAGAATCGAAGACCCAGACAGTGCGATTCATGTTGTGGTCCATGAAGGAACTTACAGCATCACCTCCCAGTGGAGCCTATCCGGCCAGGATTCAGGGACTGAGTCAGCTCCTGTGGTTTATACGGCCGCAGAAGGAGAAAAGGTCGTAATCTCAGGTACTGTTCCATGCACGCGGTTGGGATTGGCGATCCAGCTCGATGACTATGCTCAACTGCCGGAAGTGGCCAAAAAACATGTCCTCGTCTATTCCGTTGATATCGACAAGAACTCGGATTTATTCAACATACCTACACGTTCATTAGACACTCCGATGCAACCCGCCCCAGCCGAGTTGTTGGCTACAGGAAGAATGCTACGAAGAGCCGCTTATCCAAATTCACAATGGGCTTCATTCGAACGGGATTCAGCCAGCACTTTTGCTGAACGATTCAACGGCCGAGCTTGGTTCCATGCCTTTACGGATTTGAACGATGAAGATTCTTATCGACCACTCGATCAAGTTAAACTGCAAAACGTAAGGCAAGGCGCTCGATTTCGAATAGAGAACGTGCTCTCGGAACTGGACTCTCCAGGTGAATGGTATCTGGACTCCGAGAACTCACGAGTTCTCTGGTGGCCGATCCATAACGACGATGTATGCCCTGCGCTGACATCCCTCGAAACGTTGGTGTCGCTATACGATGTCGAACATGTTTCCATCGAGGGATTTACATTCGAGGGGGCAAGAGTTCAGGCCATTGAAATCGCTGGTGGATACAACTGTTCGATTCGCAATTGCAAGGTGCGTTGCGTTGGAAATGTAGGTATCAACGTATTCCACGGACAACACCACTCGATCGAGGAATGTGAGATTCACTCCATCGGTTCGTCCGGAATCCGAATCCAAGGCGGGGACCTCGAATCAATGGAATTGGCTGAGCACGTCTGCATCAAGAACGTCATCCACGATACCGGGAAAAGTTTTCGGGCTCAACGAGCCGCCATTGATGTTCACGGCGTTGGAATCTCGGTTCGAGAAAACACCCTTCATGACCTGCCCGATTGGGCGATCTGCATCCACGGTGATTCGCATTTTGTGGAATTCAATGAAATCTACAACGTATGCCAAGAGACATCCGACACGGGCGCGATCTATTTGGCGCAACACGAGTCGTTTCGAAACAATCGGATTGCGTTCAACCACATTCATCATGTTGGAAGCTTTGAGCAACGAAACGTTTTTGCGATTTACCTCGATGGGCGAACCAGCAACACGCAAGTGGTTGGTAATTGGATTCACGACGCTCCTCGTGCGATTGTGGCCCGAGCAGGAAGCCGCAATGAGATGCGAAACAACGTCATCTTCGATTGCTTGGTGGGGATTCAAGTGGAACCCGCCGACGATTCGCAGGAGAATCGAGTTGTCTCCAACGTGATTGCAAGTGAAAACGCCATCGTGATTTCAGAAAACCAGAGATCGACGAAAATTGCTCAAAACACGAGGCGAATTGATGAATTGTTTGTCGACCATCGTGCCGGTGACCTAGCGTTCAAGAATATCGACTTAGCACAATCTTTTGGGATAAGTGAACTCCCTTTTGGGAATCAAGCGGCTAGCCCCCTGACTGGAAGCGTTTTGGTTTCAAAATAAACGGATGTCGATAGCAATTTCACATAAGACGCGGTCAGTCGCTGCTCGGTTAGAAGCGATTGCGCGTTTTTGGGACAAAGCATTCGGCTCGGTCGAGACATTTCGAGCGACTTGAACCTTATGAGACGATAGAATGTCATCTCTCTCCAGGTTATTTGAGTAGTCCCCGTCGATCGCGTCCATGAGTTCCGATAAGCATGTGCCTTTGTTTGCAGTTGTCGAAGCCCTTGAGCCCAATCTATGTCGGGCTCAATTGCTTCCTCCCCTTTCCTTAGCCGTTGTCGCGAACGATTGGACTGGGGCGAAGAAGCTCTTATCGCGAAGCCTAAAGAAACACATTCGGTCGTGCTCACCCGCTCACTGGGCTCAAGTCCGGCCCATGCAAATGCCGGAGTCACGGG
>JBEBHM010000690.1:0-4673 GCA_040080875.1 Pirellula sp. | reverse complement strand
GACCGACCCGTAAATTCGTTGGTTAGTCCCCGGTCAAAGA
Organism: Pirellula sp.; assembly: GCA_040080875.1. Lineage (GTDB taxonomy): Bacteria > Planctomycetota > Planctomycetia > Pirellulales > Pirellulaceae > JBKCUI01. Next base: position 4,633 of record JBEBHM010000690.1, on the reverse strand, counting down.
TAATGTTGTCATAGATGCTCTTTCGAATCGTGTTGGTCGGTTCGTTTTGGACCGTCCAAAAGATCCCTGGTATCTGAGCCAACCTACCAAACTGACTTGGGCTAGCGTTAAGGTCCCCCATCAAAAGAATGTCGTCTTCGGCTGCCGACAGATATTCGAATTCACGTATGCCTTTGAGGACGGTGTGCATGACTGGCATTTCATCTTTGACTTCGTCCGGATCCGTGTGCATGTTGACCAACGAAAACGAGAACGGGCGAATATTGGGAGGGACGCGTGTGACGAAGCGAGCGACGAGCGGTTCGCGATGCAACAGATCGGCTTTGTCCTCGACAGTGTACGTGGCGTTCGGGCTGGTGACCACGGTATTCGAATCGTAGACGTAGGCGTACTGCTCCTTGCTATTGCTCCGGCCAAGTCGCGGACCAATGACGTAATCATAGCGTCCCCCCTTAGAGTTGATCATTCCAAGCAGTTGTGGGATGAGTGTTTGGTCCTTGGCTCGAATCTCTTGGATCGCGACGATGTCGAACTGCTGAATGATCGCAATGATGCGATCGACCACCCATTGATCCTTCATCTTCTCTTCGCCAAATACTTGAATGTTAAAGCTTGCGATCAAGATGGATTGAGGACTACGAACAGGCAGACTCTGAATGCGGTTCGCGGAGGTGCGTGCTGATACTAGCTGACCAGGCGTACTCGCATCGGTAGCCACGTTCCGTGACCCGTCCGGTTCACAACCTGATAAGAAAATGAGCAAAGCGAGAAACAAGCCCGAAGCAAAGCATTGCAGTGTTGGATTCATCATTCCCCAGCCTCCTTGCTAGGGCGACGACGGTCGTTGATTTTTGTTGCTGTCGTTGATTGGTTTGTCGAATTAAGCTGCCCGCTCCAATGCGCTTTCGATGAATCGTTTCAATCGTGGTGGTACTTGGGGCAACGTTGCCCGGAGTATCTTTCGATTGCTTTCATTCAGTCGGCCTATTTCTGTTATCGCCCAAGCAGCTCGTTCTCTCGCAGACAACTCCAAGGTTTCATCGCCGACGATCTGGCAGAGGCCGTTTTGGATGGTTTCAAAATCGGTCAACTCGACCGCCGCAGCGCCCATTCGGCCAATCAAGGTACTTGACCAGTAAATGCTCGCAGAACGCTTTGAATTCAATTGCTGGGCAAGTTCAGGAATGTCCTCGAGTCTGGGTTTTCCGCAGTTTTCTAGGGCTTCGTTGGCATAGTTTTGAATCGTTTCGTCTTGGCTCTCCAACTGATCCATCAATTCCGATAGATTTTGCAAGGCCAATTCGGGATGCTTCGCGTATTCGATGAGTTGTTTGGTGTCGATCATCCCTCGGCCTCCTTGCTCATTGGTTTCGTCGATTCATCCTTCTAATTACAGTTTTTTTAGGTTGGACACAATGCGGATCGATTTAGTCATAACCGAACTCGATATGGGGGGCGCCGAAAAATGTTGCACCGAGCTTGCAATAGATTTGAAGCAGCGTGGAAACGACGTACGTGTCATCGCCTTTGGGCCGAGACCCATGCCCCCTCGGGACCAACTCGCCAAACTCCTCGTTATTCACTCGGTGGAAACGCATTTCCTAGGTGCCACGGGCTCCTGGATGCTCCCAAGCGTAATGTGGGGGTTTCGCAAGCTCCTCAAAACGAATTCGCCGGACCTGGTTCAATCCTTCTTGTGGCATGCCAATGTACTCTCGGCTGCGATTGTCCCATCCTTTCAAATTCCCTTGGTCGGCGGAGTCCGTGTCGCCGAACCGAAAAAGTCACGCCACGCCATCGGAGGCTGGGCGGCTAAGCGGATGAATCGCATCGTGTGCGTTAGCCAAAGTGTCGCGGATTGGAGTATCCGCCGAGAGGGAGTTGAACCGCAAAAAATCGTCGTGATTCCCAACGGCGTTCAACTGCATGTGCCAGAAACAAGTTTTGTTTCACCCCTTCCGAATGCAGTTCGAATACTCCTCTTCGTTGGCAGGCTTGAACCACAAAAGGGAATCGATATTCTCATCGAACACGCACCCGATTTGCTTTCAAAACTACCCGAACACCACTTGGTCATCCTCGGGGACGGTGCGTGGCGAGACGCTGTCTCGCAGTTGGCTTTGCGAAGCGACGTTCAAAACCGAGTCCATTGGCTTGGTCAACGCGACGATGTCCGCGACTGGATGAGGCGGTCTGAATTGCTGATACTTCCAACTCGATACGAGGGTATGCCCAACGTCATTCTCGAAGCCATGGCCGAGCGACTTGCCGTGGTTACGACACGAGTCGAAGGAATTGACGAACTGCTCGCGGATGCTTTGGCCGATCAGGCAGTCGCTCCCGGAGATTGGACGACATTTTTTGAAAGAGCTCGAATGCTAGCTCTCGATGCGCAGGTTCGTCGTAAGTTTGGCGAGGCGAATCGACTGCGAGTGGAACAGCAGTTCAGTTTGTCGCAGCAGTTAGCGAAATACCACACTTTGTACGAAGGCCTCTTGCGGGGCAGCTAACACTAACAGTCGCCGTAGCACTGCTTCAAAAGATTGCGAATGGTTTCGGCTAGGAGCGCCAAGCTAAACGGCTTGGACAACAATTGATCTGTCTTCAGTTGCTTGGCTTGGTGGACAATCGATTCGTCAAGCTTGGCGGACATCAAGATGCAAGGCAACGTGGACTTGGTGTCGCGAAGCGATCGCAACATACCCAGTCCATCCAATCTCGGCATGTGAACATCCAAAAGCGCCAAATGAATATTGTTGTGCCGAATGACATCCAATGCCTCGAGGCCGTCGGAAGCAAGCAGTGTTCGGTAACCGCGCCGGTTCAGAGCTTCGCCCAAGGACGTACGGAAATCGACGTCATCGTCAGTAATCAAAAGTTGTGGTCCTAGCATTTGCATGACTAGACTCTTAAACTCCAATAACGCTTCAGTGACACACCCGCTCATTATTATTCATGATGCAACCGGTCGAATCAAACCCGATTTCCGATTCTAACGACTCACAAGGTAATATTTTGACGGATAAGTCGTTACGTTCCAATTTTTGGACACATTTGGCGGACTCGATCTCCCATCGCCGCTCCCAAGGGTTGTATCGGCAGCACGTGGTATCCAAGCCGATTGGCCCCTCCACCATCGAGCGCGATGGCCGAATTCTGACTAACTTTGGCTCCAATGATTACTTGGGCCTCAGTTGGCATCCGTCGCTTTTTGCTCGGGAGGAACACATCGGCTCGCGGTATGGCAGCGGTGCGAGTCCTCTCGTTACGGGGTACTCACAGGCTCATGCCGACCTCGCAGCCGCCATTGCAAAATTTGAGGCGGACGAGGACGCTTTGGTGTTTTCAAGCGGTTTCGCCGCCAACCTTGGGACAGTTTCTGCGGTGGCAACAAGCGAGGACGTGGTTTTTAGCGACCGACTGAATCATGCCAGTTTGATCGATGGTTGCCGATTGAGCAAAGCCCGCGTGTTCGTGTACGGCCATTGCGACATGGATGACTTGAGACGCCTGGTTCACCAACATCGCAGCCTAGGTCGCTTTGCGTTTGTCGTAACCGATTCCATCTTCAGCATGGACGGTGACGCAGCTCCGCTTAGGGAAATCGAAACGTTGTGCCAAGAGTACGACATGATGTGCGTGCTTGACGAAGCGCATGCAACCGGAGTCTACGGACAGCATGGTCGCGGTCTTGCAGAACACCTAGCGGTAGAGAGCGACCGATGGATTCGCGTCGGGACGTTGAGCAAGGCGGTGGGTTGCGTCGGGGGATTCGTGTCCGGTAGCCGACCGTTGATCGATTGGCTCGCCAACCATTCGCGGTCGTGGATTTACAGTACCGCAGCCACCATTCCCAGCGCTACTATCGCTCTTCAAGCTATTTCGCTCATACCCCAGATGCAGGAACAACGTCGGTCCCTAGCCATCGCATCAACAGATTTGCGAGCGCGATTGCAGTCGGTCGGATTTCAAGTCGGAAAAGGTGACAGCCCAATCATTCCAATTTATTTCAGTTCCGTCGCGGAGGTGACCAATGCTAGCGAACGGCTGTTGGCGTCGGGGCTATTTGTGCCTGCCATCCGGCCTCCCACCGTGCCTATCGGTGGCAGTTTGCTCAGGGTTAGCCTGTCCGCATTGCACACGGGACAAGAGCTCGATCAATTGGCGAATGCTCTCAGTCAACTGTAGATCGATTTGCGTTTCCGAAGAACCATTTCGTTATCGAGAGTCCAGTCTACCGACCAGTCGAACTCTCCTTCGCCGTTGCCTGGGTTCGCATTGATGAAATTGATAACGACCAAGACGTCCAGCGCTTCGATTTCTCGATTGCCATTCACGTCGTAATAGGGGGGGGCCACGAGCGTGGTTCCGGTCAGCGGTCTCGCACCATTGCGATTGATCTCATTGATGATCACGAGCACATCGATGGGCGAGATAAGTCCATCGTTGTTGACGTCGTGGCGTAAATTCTGATTTTGCCAGGGAGAAGCCACTGAAACGAAACTAAAGTCAACGTGACTTCGGACCGCACCCGCCGTTGTGGAAACTGTGCGCAGTCCGTTGCTCGGTTGAACGACCTGAAACGTTGTTTGAGCGGGAGTGACCTCGACTTGATAAATGCCATCAGGAATGC
>JBEBHM010000689.1:0-4681 GCA_040080875.1 Pirellula sp. | reverse complement strand
CGATCCCCGTTTATCAAATTGACAAAGTATGAGTCTGCTTACCATCTAGAATTTCCTTTGAAAAGCAGCGTAAGCTGACAATCGCTTGCGAATTGCTAGCGTCGCGAAAATTATCGCTCCATCCCACCAACCTCAAACGGATTCGCTAAACTGGTTCCCCAAAGTATCACAACAACATACATATTTCGAAACCAGAATGGAGTCCTGCCATGTTGATCTTGGGCCGTCGCGCCAATCAATCGATTGTCTTCCCTAACTGCGGAATCACCGTCCGAATTCTCGACGTCAACGGTCGTGTCGCAAAAATCGGAATCGAAGCGCCGAGACGTATTGAAATTATGCGCGGCGAATTGGCCGCAGTTGCCCTCTCGCAAGACAGTCACACGCAAATAGGCAATGCAGAGTACAGCATCGAGCCCGACGATTCGCTCGAGAATGAACAAACACTCTTGCAGTGTTCGCAGCGACTTGCCGAGATAAAAAACGGCCTCCACACGTTTCAGCAGCTGCGAGCGGCTGGTGACGAATCCAAAGCGGACTCTGTTTTGGCCGAGCTGTTGTCCGACATCGCGAATCTTGACAAGGATTGGCTTGAGGCAAAATGGGATATCGAAACAGGTCGCGATTGCGAGGCAATCAAACACAACTCCGTATCCGAACCATCGACAACCTATCGCTGTGCACCTAATTCTCCGGAGACAAAGCACGTGCTGATCGTCAACGATGCGACCGACCGGAATAGCCTGCTCGTTCCGACGAGCAGCTTCCAAGGATTTCAAACATGTACCGTCAATAATGTTTTGTTGGCCAAGAACACTTTCTCTGCTCGGGAGCCCTTTGATGTGGTTGTATGCAATTGCGGACAGGAGTCGGGAGCGAACGAAGGATTGGTCCGATCGCTCCGTTCCCTCACCGCATACGATCAAACCACCATCTTAGTCGTCGATGATACCGCGAATATGCTCGAAAAAATTCACTCCGCAAATCGGTTGGGGATCGATGGATGGCTAGCGAGCCCTCTCGCTCCGAATGATCTTTGGAACCACCTCATTGAAAGCTATCGGATTGAACGCTGAGGACCACGCACAAGTACACGGCTCAAAAGCGATTATCTTTGATTGTGATGGAACGTTGGTCGATTCGATGCCAGTCCATTTTTTGGCCTGGCATGAAACCATGACTCGCTACGGCGTGCGCTTTCCTGAAGACAGATTTTACGCATTGGGCGGAATGCCCAGCCATCGCATCATCGAGTTGCTTTCCAAAGAACAGAACATCGCGATGGATGCTCGAACGGTAGCCGACGAAAAGGAACAAGCGTTTTTGGATCGCATCAATCTGTTGGTCCCGATTGAGCCTGTGATGGACGTCGTTCGTCAAAGCCGAGGCCGCAAACCCATCGCAGTGGCCAGCGGTGGATTCAGAAACGTGATTATGCTGCAATTGGCGCAAATGAAAGTATCCGATTGGTTCGACGCCATCGTCACGGCGGAAGACACCGATAGGCACAAACCGGAGCCCGATGTTTTTCTAGAGGCGGCACGCCGACTGGGAGTTTCCGCCCGCGACTGCTTGGTTTTCGAGGACGCGGACTTAGGTGTCGAAGCGGCCTTGCGTGCCAACATGAAATGCATTGACGTTCGCACTTTTTTCACACCTCGTCGATTGAAAGCAAGCGGTCGATGATAGGCCGTCGCGCAGTGTTCTTTGCGTTAGCCTTGGTTTTATTTGTGGCCGCCTGGCCAGCTTCGCAACGATTGACGTTGGATCGGTCTCTGAACCACATGTTCGCTCAGGACGATCCGATTCGTAGCGATTTTGAGTCGCTACAATCCAAGTTCGGTGTTTCCGATTTGGTGGTGTTCGCTTTCCGCGACTCGAGTCTCTTCCAAGCGGATGGCCAAGGAATCGAAAGGCTCCGAGCCATTCGCCAAAAGATCGAAGTACTACCTGGAATCGCCCACGCAACGGATTTATCGAAGATCGATCAAGTGCTCAAGCAGTTGGAAAACCCGCTGTCGATGTTCGGCACTATGACGATTAAAGCGAGCCACCCGCTCCTTGATGAACGAAACGTCATGGCTTCTCGATTCAAATTGCTCTTCGAAGGTCAAACGCATAGCGGTTCGAGCGATTTGGTAGCGATCGCGTGTATGCTGCGCAAGTCGTCATCGGAGACCGGTTCGCAAACTTCGACCATTTCGCAACTCCGCCGAATTGGCGACTCCCTCCCAAAGGAGTTCGGTGTCTCAGAAGCCATGTTGGTTGGCCAACCGGTCATGGTCGAAGATGGATTCGAAGCCATCGAACAGGATGGACAGCGATTGGGATATCTCTCGGTCGTCAGTTTGTCTCTTTTGATCGCGATCGGGTTTCGGTCGATTCGTTGGGCCTTGATCACAGTTGCGGTCGTGCAATGGTCGTTGGTCGTGACTCGCGGCCTGTTGTCATCGATGGCGTGGGATCTAACGATGGTGTCGTCGATGCTCTCGTCGATCGTGACTGTGATCGGAGTGGCCACCACCATGCATTGGATGCTCGGGTATCAAACGGCCACTGCGATGGGAAAAGGGCCGGTAGAAGCGCTCACACATTCGATGCGTGCGCTTTGGTGGCCCATTTTCTGGGCCTGCATTACCGATGCCATCGGTTTCGGCTCGTTAGCGTTCGCCAAGGTAGGACCGGTGCAAGACTACGGTTGTATGATGGCACTTGCCTCGATCGTGGTGTTGGCTGGCATATTCTGCTTGGTACCTATGTTGGCTCTCATGCCCTGGCTGCCCGAACGGTACGCAAACTGCATTGGACTTGGGTACAAGCTTTGGCCAATTCCAGGGGATGTCTTGATTCGTGGTTGCCTGCGACGGATGTTGCGTTTATCGGCACGTCATCCGTGGCTCATCGTTGTCGGATCGATCTTGGTATCCGCCATCGCAATATTGGGATCTTTGCGACTTGAGGTCGAAACAGACTTCGTCAAGAACTTCAAGTCCGACTCATCGCTCGTTGTGTCCTATCAGGCCATTGAGCGCGAGTTGGGAGGCGCAGGGGTTTGGGATGTCGTATTGCCAGCCCCAAAGATGCTCAGCCAAGAATACTTGGACGAAGTGATTGTGTTGGAAACAAAACTCAACGAGATCGAGATCGCGGGCCTGGAACCGCTAGGGCTCAGTCAAGTCATGAGTCTTGCCGACATCGATCGTGTGGCTAGCTCATCGAGCGTCTTAGCAAGACTGAGCGTCGAGGGACGACTGCTGGGCATGCGTCAGGCCATGGGCAACTTGGTTAGCACCTTGGTGACCGATGCAGGAGAGGATGGTCGCCACCTCCGCATTATGTTGCGAGCTCGAGAACAATCCGACGCCGAGCAGAAAAAACAACTTATCCGTGAAGTGCGGCAGGTGGTGGACCAAACGGTTCGATCAGAACGATGGCAAGTATTGTTAGGGGAACCGAGAAAGGCAACTGTATCGGGTTACTATGTCTTGCTGTCTGAATTAGTGACGAGTGTAGTCGCGGACCAATGGCGATGTTTTGCGATCGCGACGGTTGGCATTTGGGTTGCGATGGCGCTCGCTTTGAGAAGCATGGCTTGGCCTGTGCTGGCGATTTTGCCTAACGCGATGCCAAGTTTTTGTATTTTGGGTTTCATGGGCTGGACCGGTATGCGAGTCAATTTGGGAGCGGCCATGATCGCGGCGGTTTCGATGGGATTAAGCGTCGATTCGTCGTTGCACTACTTGTTCCGCGTCCAAAGCGAAATGAGAGCGGGCAAGGATTGGAGCCAAGCAAGCCAAGCGACCCAATCGGAGACGGGGCTGGCTATGTTGCTTTCGACGTTGGCATTGGTGATCGGTTTTGGCTCGTTGGCCACCAGCGATTTCTTGCCGACGGTCGTATTTGGAGTCACCGCTGCATTGAGCATGTTAGGCGGATTATTGGGAAACCTAATCCTCTTGCCAGCGTTACTGTCCGTGTCCAACCATCGATCCCAACGTTGAATGGACCCCACCATTCATCGAGTCGTACACGCGAGGCTCTCATTGGACTCGACCATGCGTCAAGTTCGCCGCCTTCAGAGGGGATCGAAAGTGCCAATTTGCGTGAAACGGTACCGGACACCTTTTCCTCATCCGCAGTCTCGATTGACGCCCCCGCATCGACTTGCTCAGCACGTCGATAACGACCGCGGAGCACATCCAACGCTCGAACTCTGGCAATATGCCCCAGCAGGTGCGACCAGTCTTCGACTTCCGACCGCCGCGATAACTGCAACGCTTCGAGAAACACGGTCTGATAACAGTCTCTTGCATCGGCTTCGTTGCCGACCAAACTGCGCACCGTCCTCCATACAGCCGGGCCGAATCGCTCAACGATCTGTTGCCAGTCAATTTCCATGCGGGATCACAGGTGCTCCGGTTTCAAACGTAATTTGTCGCGTCAACCTGCTAGTCGTTTGAAACGGGTCGGTATTACGCGGAAATGCATTGCAATTAGGAAAATCACTCGCTCTTGCCGGTTTTGACATGCATTTCCGCCTGTTGACTTGACCAAAGCGGCCAGTGAACTGCGACAGTGACAACTGTGCCCGCGAAAATTGCGAGAACTGCTTGCCGCGTCGCTCGAGATTGCCGTGACGCGGTTTCAGCTTGACGGACTTTCGATAGAAATACAATAAGCA
>JBEBHM010000688.1:0-4681 GCA_040080875.1 Pirellula sp. | reverse complement strand
TTGTTGGTCGGTTTGGTGGTTCAAGCCATGGGGGCAATTAAATTTGATCGTTGGATGTTGCTCTTAACCGTAGGGACCTTTGCAGGAGCTTATCCGTTGATGTATTTCGCTCAAGAGTATATTCCGTTGTGGGTGGCGATCATTTCATCCGGAGCGGTTTGCATTGTCATCATTGGGCTCAGGGCGATGACTCTATTGGGCGCGTGGCGGGCTGCTTCCGGTGTCGTCTTGCCCGGTGTGATCATCATGGGGCTCACACTCTCCAGTGCGATTTGGCCATCGCTCCAAGGAATTTTGTTGACGTGCCTATCGCTGATGTTTTTTATCGTAGCGATGCTATTGATGCCAAAGATTGTGGCCCACACGGTCTACAACGTGCTGCTGGATTACGAATGGTATCACTGGGTCAATTCCACAACATAAAAACCGCTCGCGATTAGCACAGATGGCAAGGCCGGTGCACTGATGGAAAACCAATCTATCCCCTTGCTCGCACTCATCGATCAGATATCTGCAAGCATGCGTGCGAGCATTTCCATCGGGAGCCCCACGACATTCGATGCTGAGCCATGGTCTAGTCGGATCCAGTCTGGCCCATCCTGAAAGCCAAAGGCGCCCGCCTTTCCAACCCACTGCTCCGTGTCGAGATATTCGCGAAGCTGCTGATCGGAAATTTCTTCCATCCATAGATGCGATACGTCGACACGAACAAGGCGATGCGCCGAAGCTTTTTCCCATAGGCAAACTCCACTGTAGACCGAGTGCCTACGTCCGCGCAAGCGTCTGAGCATTTGTTCTGCATGCTCTCGATTCTCAGGTTTGCCCAGTATGATCGCGACGCATTCCGCAACCGTATCGCATGCAAGCACGAGACCGGATTCGATCTTGTCGACCACGTTGGCAGCCTTTTGGTAGGCTAGGCGAGCGACCAACTCCGGGGGTGTCTCTCGCGAACAGATTCCGCACTCTGCGTTGGAATCAGGTTCAATGACCCGAAAGCGATATCCAAATCGCTCTAACAGTTCTCGCCTTCGCGGCGACGAGCTTGCAAGAATAAGCTCGCGCGGATCGGCTCGAAAATCGGGTGCCGGATGAAGCGACATAGAACTGCCAACAATGGGGCTGGGCGTAGTGGATCTTGCTAAAGATCCAGATGCTGCAGGATCTTTTACAAGATCCACTACTCTACATTCCTGGGCGGAGGAGGCGGAGGTTGATTGGGTGGGAACGATTGGGTCAATCTTGGTCGCAATTGTTCCCAGGATGCACGTAACGATTCAAGCAATCGGTAAATATGCCCCGAAGCCAAAAACACACGGCAGCTCACGGCGGACTGCGGATAGAAGTTGGTGATGAAGTCAAAACTAAATTCGAATGGGCCATGTCCGATCATGACCGCGTTGGCGTAGGAACCGCTCAAAATCTCATCGCGCAGTTTCAAGTCGTCGTACACTTCTTGTGGATTCTGGCGTTTGGGTGGGTTTTGATTGCTGGGAGCGGCTTGCTGGGGTGCGTTGGTACCTGCGGGCACCGAACTTGGGTTTTGCGGCTGAGGAATCGCCGCGGCGTCCATGCTTTCGGGGGCTTCGTTGGGTTGAGCCTGCCGCGGCGGTTGCGGTGGAAACGTTGATTCGGCCGGTTTGGATTCGTTCATGAATCCCAAGTCTGAGCTTTGATTTTGGGGAGGTGTTGGGGGAGCTCCAGGGCCGGGACTGAAGAATTGTTGTACCACCGGGACTTGTGGAGCACCGGGAAGCTCGCCGTAGCGCTGTCGAAAGAGTTCGATGTTTGCGGCCAGGGCTTCGATAAACTGCGGCATCACCATGTGAGGCATGACCACGCGCGCGACAATCGCATTTGGGCGAGGCAAATTGCGTACGAAATCAAGTACGTATTCCGTGGCGCCGGTGACGACAATCACTCCGGTGCTGATTTCTCCTTTGGCAACATGGTCGGGAATGCGAGCTCGCATGGCAGGCATACCATCGTTTGGATCAGGCCGGTCGTCAGGTGAGGGATAGGGCATCGTACGGTTTTTGCGGGTTGGATTTGTCCAGGATGAAAGGGAATGAGCTCCGTCGGAGCACAAATATAACACATTCCGAACGAAACGTAGGACGTGTAGCTATTCGGGATGTAATGCAGGGTCGACTCCGATGGTTCCAACGAGTGAATCTACGTATTCTTCAGCAGCGCATAAAGCCAATTGAGCCTTCGCAGACTCGAGCATTGGTTGCAGGTTCAATCGCTGAATGACTGCGGCATACGTTGGGCGATTACAGTACTCGGTCAAATAGTTTACGTGTCTTTGCCACAGTTTTTGGTCGGCCCGACGTTTTGCGGCCAATCGAGCCTTGTACCAATCACTTTGAAGCATATTCTCACGGACGAACATGGATCGAACGGCTTGAGAGGACAGTTCGTGTCCGTTCCAAACCCCATCGGCCATGATCTTGAGAATGGCTTGCAGTGGTGGGCAGGCAATTTCGAAACTACCATCTGCAAGATAAATTTGGGCAACTCGCTTCTGCGCCTCGGCGATATACAAGATCCCATCGGCGTACGAATCGAGGTCTTGGGTTTCTGGGTAGAGAATCCGGTCGTCAAAAACTTTGCTGGGATTGTCAAATACACGTCCAAAGTATCGACGCACAAACTTGGAGGTGATGCGGTATCCCAATCGGCTGGCGGGGATGAGCACCCCGTTGTGTTCAAAGTCCTCAATCTTTCTGAGCAAATCCTCTCGCTTTAGAAACTCCGGATCGCGTTCCTCTGGCTTGAGTCGACACCACAGCTCCGGCACGAACATACTGATGTCGTGCCCCACCTCGATATCTGGCCCGATATGCCCAGCCGCCGTACTAAAGCCGCCGAGCCCGGTGAGAATCATGCTGACGATGGCAGCGTTGAGATCGTAGCACATGTTGAGCGCATTGAACGGTCCTTTGGTCAGCGCCCCTTCGCTTCCCGCGCCCGTGGTCGACGGGCTCTTGCCGGTCAGAGAGCACACGTAGTCCATGATTAGCTCGGGCAAATCTTGGTAGTGAATCGGGCCGTAAACTGCCAGAGACCTAATTCCGGCGTTTTTGTCGGGTGGATTGTTGCGTCGTCCTGACAATACGGCCGAGACAGGGATAGGGACGCTTTCGCCCGCCGGTGTGGCTCGAAAAAACTGCATCCCTCGAAACGCTACGTACCGATCGAATGGATTGACCAAGTCGGGGCGGTCCTGGAGGTATCGAGGGTTTTTGGTCGGCTTGCCATCGACGATTCTCGGTTGGGCCGACGACACGACAAACGACTTTTCGCCCGCCAAAAAATCTTTGAGCATGGTTTGCATCGGTGCAGAGTATTGTTCAAAGTCGATGATATCCGCAATATCTTTTTGCACCAACTCCCGAGTCAACGGCTGGAAATTGCAGAAGAAGTTACCGACGTCGGCAACATCCGTTTCGGTTTGTTTGTCCAAGCCTCGATGGACCGCGTCGTCCGGCCTTTGAAACAATCGGTACTCGCAATTGGAAACAAATTTGTAGCTGTCGTCGGCTTGGGCTCCCGGGGGAATCGGAAGGGTAGGGAGATATCGTTTGGGAACGACGATACTGGCAGTAATATCATCCTCCAATTGGATCTTGGTGGCTGCAGCAAAGTCCTGTCTCAGTTTGTACATTCGCCAACGACCCAAAGGATCAAGGCCCACGCGCAGGTACATTCCAACCAGCTTCCGGTTTTCATACTTGAGTTCGTGCCCATTATCCCCATTGACCACGTCGACACTAAAATGCTCTCGCCATTGTTCGTTCCATTCCGGTTTGCAAAACCGCTTGATGATGAACGCCATCGCATACAGATGTGTCGGCAGCCCACGCAGCCAACTATTGTAAGTATCGGTGTACTCCATCGAAGGCGTTAACAACTTGATGACGCTGCCCAGCGTTCGCGTAGGGTCCAAGACCCTTCGGCTCTTTTGAACCAAATAGTTTGGTTTCTCGGTGGAGTCGGTTCGCCATCGATCGGCGTAGTCTTTTTTAAAGAGTTTCTCAAGCTCATTAAAATCTTTGTCGATGTCAGCCACAAAAATAGGGCCGCCCTGCATGTAGTCACGGAGTGACTTGCTGATCTCGCTTTTGCCGCCACCGCTGACCGTACAAGGTTTATGGCAAACCGTTCCTTCACCGCTCGTTCCGATCAGGCGCCACGATGGAGCGCACGGATGCTTTTCTATATGGACTTTGTAGCCGCTCGGGGCCATATAGATTTTCCCTGGCTCAAGGGGTATCGAAGACTCCTTGCCGTCGACGCTCCAGCGAATCGTCCGATCCAACAACGACGCGAATGAGTTTTCACGCACGTAGACGAGATTGGGGTGATAGCCATCGACTCCGTACCCCTCTGGCTTGAGTTCGATAAAGGATTGGTAATCGCTAGCCACGTCGTCAAAGGAACGACCGTTGTACATGCGTGAGTTCCACTGAAACTCCTCGCCCAGGTTGTGCGAAACAAAGACCAGCGTTCCGCCTGCGTGCTCTTCTTCCGCATTACCAAGTAGATTGGCAGCATAACTGATTTGAGTTTTGACTTCTTTTTTGCAATACCCAAAATAGTTGTCTGCGATCAATGTCACGATCACTCCCGCATGGGTCCGGCATGTGATCTTAAAGGCTTGCCCGTCGTTGTACTT
>JBEBHM010000687.1:0-4688 GCA_040080875.1 Pirellula sp. | reverse complement strand
TCCTAATTCCTAATTCCTAATTCCTAATTCCTAATTCCTAATTCCTAATTCCTAATTCTTAATTCTTAATTCTTAACGGCGGTCGGTTGCGATTCTAGGGGGCTGCGTCTCCCCAGACGTCGGTCCGTTGGGTGCTGGCCAGGGAAGGAAACTTGAAATCGATTCCGCCGATAGACCAGTCGAAGTCGATTGCAGCCAGTCTCTCACTTGCATCACGGAAATTGGCCACCGGGTCGTTCCATAGATCGGATTGTTATTCACCATCGCAATCGGATAGTCATTGTGCGACGGGCGCAGCTGACCAACGAGCATCAGACCAGCTGGAGAAAGTTGGAACTTTAGTCGAATCGATGTAGCGGTAGACGGAGTTGTGGTGACAGCAGCAGCGGTCGGCAGTCGCAATCGGTTCACCGTTTCCATGACCCAAGCCGGATCGACGGTGTTTCCCTGAACGCTCAGGATCGCCCCTTGAGCCCATTGCAATCGATCATCGCCGATCACAGCTCGATCGATGCTCACGTTGGCTTTACCTCGAATGGGCGAGCCGACGCGTGCCGTCGCCGTTCCGAGATCCACCGATTCAAAAGTCCCCCGCAATTCTGCCAAGCCTCGCTCATCGCTCAAATTCCAATCGATCCCTCCCCTAAAATACGCTTGCTCCCCGAACAAACGAAACGAAGGAAATTGTCCGGCTAACATTTTGCATGGGATCGCTACATCGTGAGAGTCAAACGACCAATTGGTGGTAGGGGATGCCAGCGCATGATGTCGTTCGACTTTTAGATTCGCGCGTTCCGTGAAGAGTTGTCCCTCGATGGAGAACCGAAGCCAAAGAGTGGAAACCGTGTCGGTGGGCCTAAGGCCCACCTCAACGTTTTGGAACCGAGTGCTTTCGAGTCCGTCATAGACAGCCAGTTGTGGTACGTTGAGCTTAAGTAAGCTGGCTGATTTCTGGGGACGGCACAAAAACCAGTCGTGAATGATCTTTTTTGCTACCTGAATCTGTGCGCCATTCAACTCGGGTGAGACAAGGTCGACCGTCCAGCCCGATCGATCCATCGAAGCATTGACCTGTGCGATACGCAGGATTTCCTTGCCGGTTTCAGGATGATTGCAGACGAGTTGTCGAATGCGAAAATGTTCTGGCGCCGGGAACGCGATCGACGCAAATTGAACGTCGATTCCCAGGTTGTTGCTAATGCGTTGTTGCCATTGGCTCTTTTGATACGCTTGGTACCAAGGCGTCCGCTGCACCGCGGTGGTGCAAACCACGGCAAAGATCGGTACAAAAGCCAAACAAAGAAATGCGACTCGACAAAGCAATCGCCTTGTCGATTCGTGTATGCGAAATCGTCGTTTCCATCCTTGTCTTGCCAACTTCTTTCCCTAAACACGGGTCTAAGCGGCACGAACGATCGTGAAACAAATTTTGTTGCCGATGCATTTGAACCGCAGAGGTTTTAATAGCAAAAGCGATGTCAGCCAACAAGATGGAATCGAATCGAACACCTCATCCCTCAACCCTCATCCCTCAACCACCTTTGCTAGCAATCTTGGCCCAGGTGTCCTTGAGGGTCACAATGCGATTGAAGACCGGAACGTTTGGCGTTGAGTCTTTGGTGTCGGCGCAAAAATATCCGTTGCGTTCGAATTGCACTCGAGCGCCCGGCTCTTGCTTGGCCAATTCGGGTTCCACGGCCGCTTGAACGATGCGAACACTGTCCGGATTGATGTTGTCCAAAAACGTTTTCCCTTGTGGAGCGTCCTCTGGGTTCTCGCTGAGGAACAATCGATCGTAAAGGCGCACTTCGACCTTGGACGCTTGGGCGGCGCTGACCCAATGGATGGTCCCTTTGACTTTGCGTTCCACGGCATTGGGTGACCCGCTCTTGGTATCGGGATCATAAGTGCAATTCAGTTGAATGATGTTGCCCGCCGAGTCCTTGACCACTTCTTCGCACCGGATGATGTAACCGTATCTCAATCGAACTTCGCCGCCGAGTTTTAGCCTAAAAAATTTCGACGGCGGGTTTTCCATGAAATCGTCGCGTTCGATGTATAGCTCACGCGAAAAGGGGATTTGGCGCGAGCCGGTGCTTGCGTCTTCTGGATTGTTGGCGGCTTCCATCCATTCGGTTTGATCTGCCGGGTAATTGGTGAGCACAACTTTGATAGGGTCCAGAACTGCCATGAATCGCGGAGCGACCTGGTTGAGGTGCTCGCGAATGCTGCTTTCGAGTACGATCATATCGATCGTACTGTTGAAGCGAGCTACGCCGATTTTTTCGCAGAACAGTCGCAAACTCTCCGGCGTATAACCCCGTCGACGGAGGCCGCTGATGGTGGGCATGCGAGGATCGTCCCAACCGCTTACATGCTTTTCCGTGACTAGTTGCAACAGTTTGCGTTTGCTCATGACCGTGTACGTCAGATTCATCCTCGCGAACTCCATTTGGCGCGGATGGTAAATGCGTAGCGTGCTGCAAAACCAATCGTAGAGCGGTCGGTGATTTTCAAACTCGAGTGTGCAGATGGAATGCGTGATGCCCTCGATGGAATCGCTTTGACCGTGAGCCCAGTCGTACATCGGGTATATGTTCCAAGTGTCCCCAGTGCGATGATGGTGGGCATGCATGATCCGATACAAGACGGGGTCTCGCAAATTGAGATTGGCCGAACTCATGTCGATTTTTGCTCGCAGAGTCCTCGCACCGTCCGGAAATTCACCGCGTTTCATTCGGTCAAAGAGATCGAAACTTTCGGCCACCGAGCGGTCGCGGAAAGGGCTGTTTCGCCCCGGCTCGGTGAGAGTTCCTCGGTATTCCCGCATTTGGTCAGCGTTCAAGTCGCAGACGAAAGCGTGCCCCTCACGGATGAGCTGAAGAGCCCATTGGTAGAGCTGTTCGAAATAGTCCGACGCATAGAAGAGAGCATCCCACTGGAATCCCAACCACCGAACGTCGGTCATAATGGAGTTGACATACTCTTCGTTTTCTTTGGTTGGGTTGGTGTCGTCAAACCGCAAATTGCACTTGCCTCCGTAAGTTTTGGCCAATCCAAAATTCAGGCAAATGCTCTTTGCGTGTCCGATGTGTAGATAGCCGTTGGGCTCTGGAGGAAAGCGAGTGTGCACATGTTTGCCCGCAAGTTCTGGTTTGACCTTGAAATCCTTTTCGATCTCAACCTCGATAAAATTCTTGTGGTCGTTCGAATCTGATAGTTCGTTCACGTTGTAGTCTTCCTTGGATTTTTCACCAAACTCGAGTCGCAATGGAGCGAACGTTTTTCCGTCGTTTGCCCCGCTTACCATATGAGCGTGCGCAATTCTGCTCGTATGTAGCGGAAACCGTCAAGGTTTTCGAGGCATTGTCGAAACGCTTGACGCGTTCCGCTACGGCAGAATAGGGCACCATCATTTAGGATACCATTATGGCGAAAATCCATGATTGCCAAAAGGCGAAGCGAGTAATCGGCAATGCCTTGCTGACAAACTTCGCTACAATGTGGCTCGCTAGAAAAACGAGATGTTCTTGATTTGAGGAGTTTTTTGCCGTGATTCGTCTTGAAGTCATCGACTTTATTGATCATTCCAATCAATCGCTGGTCGCTCGAGTTCCAGAAGCGGGAACGGCGGCTATCCAATTCGGTGCCCAGTTGATCGTTCAACAAACCCAGGAAGCGATTTTCTTTCGGGATGGGCGGGCCATGGATAGCTTCGGACCGGGCAGATATACGCTTACCACAGCCAATATTCCAATCCTCGGGAAGATCCTTACCGCTCCCTTCGAACGTTCCCCGTTCCAAGCCTGTGTGTACTTTATTGGAAAACAGACTTTTATCGATCAACGTTGGGGAACTAGGAATCCAATCACGGTTCGCGATCCGCAGTTCGGAGTGGTTCGATTGCGAGGGTATGGCAAATTTGCTTACCGAGTGGTGGATGGATCTTTGTTGCTGAACACGATTGTGGGAACGCAGGGCAAATTCACCACCGAAGAGATCTCGAATTATTTGCGAGACATTTTGGTGAATGGTTTAACGGACCTGTTGGCGACCTCCGGCATCGGATTGCTCGACATGCCAGCCAGAATGGACGATCTCGGTGCGGCAGCGCGGGTCAAGTTAGGAGAGCAGTTCGCCAAATATGGATTGGAACTCACCGAGTTTTTCATCAGCAACATCTCTCCTCCCGACGAAGTACAAAAGGCAATCGACGCGCGTTCCAGCATGGCGGTCCTTGGTGACCTACGCTCTTACTCCACTTATGCGACGGCCAAAGCCATTCAGGCGGCAGGCAGCGCAGGTGGAAACAACCCGATCGGATTTGGGCTTGGAATGATGCTGCCGCATATGCTCCAGCCGGGAATGCAACCTGCGGGGAGTGGGCCAACCGTGGGCGTTGGGACAAGCGTTGGAATGGGTCAGTCCGCCCCGGTTCAAAATCTAGATTTCTCGGCGATGAAGCCTACGACCAAAGAAGACTTGTTTACTCAAGTGCAAAGTTTGGCCAACCAATTCAAAAGCCCATTGGAAAAACTCGATGGCGACATGGCGGTCATGACGGTCCCATTGTCAGGATCGCGACGACAAAAAGTCTATTTCGAGCTAAGCCGCAAGGACCAAGAAGGAAACTGTTTGCTAGGGGTATGGAGCGCGTGTGGCACGATCAATCCTGCAGCAGCCATGAC
>JBEBHM010000686.1:0-4691 GCA_040080875.1 Pirellula sp. | reverse complement strand
AACGGGAATTGTCAAAACCACCAACGACTTTGGAATCCAGGGCGAGCGACCAACGCATCCAGAATTGCTCGATTGGCTTGCTATGGATTTCATGCGAGATTGGGATATCAAGCGTGTGATTAAACAAATAGTCATGAGCGCCACCTACCAGCAAACGTCCCGCGTCTCGCAGGATCTGCTTGCTCGTGATCATGAGAATCGATTATTGGCACGTGGACCACGTCAGCGGCTGGATGCCGAGTTGCTTCGCGACAATGCATTGGCTGTTGCCGGCATTTTGAATCCGGCAATCGGTGGAAAGAGCATCAAACCGTATCAGCCCGATGGCACGTGGGAAATCAACGAGATGAGCGGGTACAAATACGAGAAATCCAAGGGGCCGGATCTATATCGTCGTGGACTTTACGTTTACTGGCGACGCTCGACGGTGTACCCCTCTTTCGTGACGCTCGATGCACCGACTCGCGAGTTCTGTGTAGCACAGCGAGCCAAGACAAGCACCCCTCTTCAATCGCTCGTTTTGATGAACGACCCAGTTTTCGTGGAAGCAGCCCGCGCCATGGCCCAACGAATTCTCACTCAGCCGGAACTCCATCAAGATCAGAGGCTCGAGTACGCTTGGCGTCTTGTCCTGGCTAGACGACCGTTGCCACAAGAATTCGCCGTTCTCTCGCGAACGCTGGAGCAACAGTTGGCGACCTACCGAACCGATCCAACCTCTGCCAAAGCGCTGGCCAGCGTTGGCGATTTGGAGAGGCCGACTTCGATCGACATCAGCGAGTTGGCTGCTTGGACCGCATTGTGCAATGTACTTTTGAACCTTTACGAATCCATTTCCAACTAAAACGACATGGAACTTCAAGAACAATTAAAGATGCTCCTTCATCGTCGAATCTTTCTACAGAATAGTTCGACGGGACTAGGTGCACTCGGCTTGGCAAGTCTATTGAATCCTACGGGTATTTCTAGCGAACCGGAGCAGTCGCTTGTTATTCCAGGTGCCTTGCAGAGATTGCATATGCGTCCTCGGGCAAAGCGTATTATCTATCTGTTCATGTCGGGCGCGCCGTCTCAGTTGGATCTGTTCGATCCCAAACCAAAATTGACGGAGATGACCGGCAAGGACTTGCCGGATAGTGTTCGGCAGGGGCAGCGCATTACGACCATGACCAGCGGTCAAAAGAATCTGTTTTGTGTCGGCTCCCCGTTCAAGTTCGGGAAGTATGGCAACGCAGGCATGGATATCTCCGAGTTGCTCCCGAATCTTTCGAAGATTGTTGATGAGTGCACGTTTGTGAGGACGATTCATACCGATCCGATCAATCACGACCCTGCGGTTACCTTTTTTGCGACTGGCAATCAACAACCTGGCCGGCCTACGATGGGCGCGTGGTTGGCCTATGGCATGGGTTCGGATAGCGAGGATTTGCCCGCGTTCGTGGTTTTGACGAGCGGCGGCGGTGGACAGACGCTTCAAACTCGCTATTGGGGAAGTGGCTTTTTGCCTGCGCAGTATGGTGGTGTCCAGTTTCGCAACGCGGGCGATCCAGTTTTGTTCGTCTCCAATCCACCTGGAGTAAGCAGCTCGACTCGCCGTCAGCTCTTGGACGCGACACAAGAGCTAAATCAAATGGCAATGGGCCGTCTAGGTGATCCGGCGATCCAAGCTCAAATCTCCAACTATGAACTTGCATTTCGGATGCAAACGAGCGTCCCGGAATTGACGGACCTGTCGCAAGAATCGCAAGCGACCCTCGACCATTACGGTGCGACTCCAGGCAAACCGTCGTTTGCCAACAACTGTTTGTTAGCCAGGCGCATGGCCGAACGAGGCGTGCGATTCATCCAGCTATGCCATCGCGATTGGGATCATCATGGCAATTTACCCCAAGGGCTGCCAACCAAGTGCAAAGAGACGGATCAAGCCGCAGCGGCCTTGGTCGTGGACTTGAAGCGACGAGGTTTGTTAGAAGATACGATCGTGGTTTGGGGTGGCGAGTTCGGTCGCACGGCGTATAGCCAAGGTGAGATCAAGCCGGACAATTTCGGTCGCGATCATCATCCACGCTGCTTCACGTTATGGATGGCGGGAGGAGGCTTGCGATCCGGCTACGTGCATGGAGAGACAGACGATTTCGGCTACAACATAGTCCGCGACCCAGTCCACGTGCATGATCTGCATGCGACGCTCCTGCATCTCTTGGGCGTGGACCACAAGAAACTCATCTATCGCCACGAGGGTCGCGATTATCGCTTGACGGACGTATCAGGAAACGTCATCCGCGATCTTATCTAACAATGTCGCACGGTTCTCCGCCACTGTCGCACGGTTCTCCGAACCGTGATGCAACGCTTGGACGCTTAGACGAGTTTGCTTTTTAAAGTGATATTGGCTTGGTTGTGGCGAGAAGTCACGATTCGGAGAATCGAGCAACAGTAGATCGACTACAATGATTCCTCGACCGGATGTTTTGCCTAGGGCTGCCTTGCATTTTGAGCGAGCTGACGATGATATCACTGTTTTCAACCCGTTCTGGCCTTTGGTTGTTATCAGTTTTTGCGGCATGCTTTTCGTTGGGTTTTCGCGGTGCGATCGCACAGGTTCCATTCGGAGGTTTTGGGGCTTCGAATTCTCCCATCAAGGTGAGCGCGGTCATCGATCGGCCCGAGGGTCTTGGTAACGCAGTACTCGTAGTGACCGCTGAGGTACAGAGAGGGTACAAAACATATTCGATCACTCAGCCGCCTGGCGGTCCGATCCAAACCGAAATCCGGGTGAAGTCCACGTCTCAGTATTCCGTTGGCAACTTTCGACCGGTCCAAGAACCTATGATTCGTCCCGAGCCGATTTTCCAAAACTTGCTGGTGGAAGAACACCATGGGAAAGTGACTTGGATTGCACCACTACGTACATCCGACGGAGTTAACTTGGACTCCATCGAGATCACGGGCAGCGTGTATGCTCAGGCATGCAACAAGAACGGCTGTTTGCCGCCAAAGGACCATCCCTTTGTTGCCAAGTTAGGCAAGTCGCCAATGGCGATTCCACGCAAGTCACTCGAAGGCTTGGATGCGTCGTTTTCCGGCTTGGATGCTGTTCCTAGTTCTCAACCCGTGGCAAACAACGTGGAGAACTCGCAACCGCCTGCAAAACTTAACGATCCAAAACAGGCTGCTCCGCAGGACGCCCAAAGCGATCGTACAGACTACGATCTTGAGAAACTGGAAACAAAAACTTCGCTTGCGAGCTCTTCGTTGCCATGGATGTTGTTGGCTGCGTTGTTGGCGGGATTTTTTCTAAACTTCATGCCTTGTGTTTTGCCTGTCATAGGATTGAAGATCCTTTCGTTTCTAGAGCAAGATGGCCGAAACCCAGGTCGTGCGCTCCTGTTGAATGCGTGGTACTCGGTTGGGATACTAAGCGTCTTTTGGGTCCTGGCGGCAATTGCAGTTATTCTTCGGGTGGGGTTTGGACAGCAATTTGGCTGGGGGCAGCAATTCAGCTACGACGGCTTTAACATTGCAATGGTTTCCATCGTGTTCGTGATGGCATTGAGTTTTCTCGGCGTCTGGGAGATTCCGATACCGGGTTTTGTTGGCGGTAAGAACTCGCAAAAGATCTCGATGCAGGAGGGGGCCATCGGCGCATTTGCCAAAGGGGTTGTTGCGACACTGTTAGCGACACCATGTAGTGGCCCATTCCTTGGGACGGCAGTTGCTTTTGCGCTTGGATCAAGCCCCTTGATTACGATGGCCGTATTTACCTGCATGGGGCTTGGTATGGCAGCACCCTACTTGATCGTCGGATTTCGCCCCAGTCTGATTCGATTGCTTCCGAAGCCAGGGGCCTGGATGGATACGTTCAAGCAGTTGATGGGTTTTGTTCTGATCGGGACGGTGTTGTGGTTGATGGTCCCGATCGATGCGCATTTATTGATGCCGACACTGGTCCTGTTGGCGGGGCTCTCTGCAAGTTGTTGGTGGATTGGTCGTATTCCGGGATATGCGGAGAATGGCGAAAGGGTAAAAGGATGGCTACTGGCCATTTCATTCGCAGGGTTTGTTGGCTGGGTTGCATTTGCTATGCCACAAGTGAACGATCCATTGCCGTGGCGCCCTTTTACGATGGCTGAGTTTGTTACGGATGTGAATTCCGGGAATACAGTTCTCTTGGAGTTCACGGCGGACTGGTGTGCAACTTGCAAAGCCCTCAAAGCGGCAAACTTGGATCGTTCGAAGACCAAAGCTGTGGTCGTCAAAAACAAAGTAACGACGTACGAAGTGAACATTGATCGCATCTCCACGTTCGAGCGAGAGTTCTTTACCAGAATGCAGGCAAGTCAAGGTGTGCCGCTGATAGCCATATTCCCATCCGGAAAAAAATATGCGCCTATCACGTTCGGCAACGGCTACACGCAAGCTCAAATCCTTGGGGCTCTGGCAGAAGCTGGCCCATCCCAAACTGCTAAGCCGTCGGGCAATGAAGAGTTAACACGTAGCAGTGCAACTTCGGCACAGTGAGATGAGTGTTTATTGCGCCGAGGGTGGGGTGATAAAAGTTTGGGGGTGTGGTTTGTCCTTGTTGCGCAGCGTTTGTTCCATAAAGACCCCAGCGGCCTCGCGCCGCTCGGTGAACAAGGTTTGTATGCTAGTAGTAGAAGCGACCGACCGATTCGAAAGACCCCCGTGAC
>JBEBHM010000685.1:0-4692 GCA_040080875.1 Pirellula sp. | reverse complement strand
CAATACAACCGTGGGAGTGCGTATGCCTTGAGCAAATACATGGATAGCCGTTCTTTCGATTGATCGAACGGAAAAGTCTCTTTTGGTTTGCCTTCATAGTCAAATTCAGCCAGAACAAGCTTACCATAGCCAGTCACTATCGGGCATGATGTGTAGCCATCGTACTTCGCTTCGAGCGGTTGTCCCTGAATCGCCGAAATTAGGTTTTGAACAAGAACGGGAGCTTGCTTACGAACGGCAGCCCCCGTTTTTGAAGTAGGTAGTCCGCTACAGTCACCGATCGGAAAGACATTCAAAAACTTCGGGTGCTGCAATGTGTATTTGTCGACATCCACCCAGCCCGCAGCATTGGCGAGCGTGCTTGATTTGATTATATCTGGCGCGCTCATGGGCGGAGTCACGTGAATCATATCGAAGGGAATCGTCACTTTCTCGTGCGTTTCCAAATGTTCGAATATCGCTTCTTTTTGGTCTGGCCTGATCTCGACTAGGTTGTGTTTGAGCCGTACGTCGATCGCTTTACGAGCTGCCACTTTCTCGAGTGTCTTGCGATATTTCTCAACCGCAAACAGCGAACCTTGTGCTGATGCGAAGATGACGTTTGATTTGTCTCGAACACCCGACTTACGAAAGTGATCGTCTGCGAGATACATGATCTTTTGGGGAGCGCCACCGCATTTAACCGCCGTGTTAGGCATCGTAAAGAGTGCTGTTCCAACTTTGAAGCTACTTACGCATTCCCAAGTGTAGTCGACTTGTTGATACGAATAGTTGCTGCAGATCTGTTGTCTACCAATACCTTCTTGCAGCCCCGGAATTTTATTCCAATCGATTTGAATACCGAGTGCGATGACAAGGAAATCGTAGGTGATCCGTCTTCCGCTTCGAGTGACAACGCAATTTTGTTCTGGTTGCAACTCGGCCACGTAGTCCTGAATCCAGTCTGCCCCTTTGGGAATGAAAGCTGATTCTTCCCGTTCGCTCTGTTCCTTCGGAAAGACGCCGGCACCGACAAGTGTCCAAAGAGGCTGATAGTAGTGCTTGGTCGACGGTTCGATGATCGCAAGATCGTAGGTTTTGAGCTTGCGACGTAGCTGCGCAGCAACGGTAATGCCTGCCGTTCCACCGCCAAGTATGAGTATCTGATAATGGTTCTTTGTGGTTGAGGTAGGCACAATGATTTTCCTTAAAAGTGGTCCAACAGCTCGTACGCGTACTCAGTCCGAAGGACGGTACTCGTACTCGTACTCGAATTGCACCGTTCGGATCGAGTACGAATAAGAGTACCGCCTCGCGGAGTACGAGTACGATTTGATTAAAAGGTTGTGGTTGGGTCATTTGCCAATCGGCACGTGTGCGTAGCCATCATCTTGCAAATTGACGACAACTGTCAGCGCGGAGACAGCGGTATCAACGAACACCGCCACTTCTTCTGGTTTCGCATCTTTGCTGATCAGCGTCTGACCGCAGACGAATAGTTCAACACCCTGCTCGTGAAGTTGATGGAGCAGATCAAGATTTGGATTGCCCTTCGTATTGAACTTGGCGGAATAGGCATCATTATTCAGAACCGCCAAAGTCGCATCGCCGTGAAAGATGACAGCAAACTGTCCCTTCGCTGGCTCTGCTCCGCCGCCCGCATAGATGTTTAGGTATTTAGCGACCTTTTCAATCGCAGCATTTAACTCGGCGGGTTCGCTACCGCGTGTTACATCGATGAGGACTTTGGTTCCTTGCCGTGGCTGATGCGCAGCGTTGGGCAACTGAACAACAGATCCATGTTTGGGAATCACTGGATTCGCCGGCTTGGTAACCGCAGGCGTCGACCCCTTCGTATCCGGTACCGGATGATTCTTCATGGCTTCAGCAAAGCCGCGCTCGACAAAACCCGAAAGTACTTTCGCGTGCGCCTGAATCAACTTGGCGACATAGGGATCGTCCGATGTTTCAGTTACACGAACACCTTTGTCGGTGTCTTCATGTTGCATTTTGATCTTGTCTGTATGCTTGAAAATAGCCGCAAATAAGGGGTCTCGCATCCGAATGGGACTTGCCGTTTTGATGCGATCGGCCATCCACTCGACATGCTCCTGAATCTTTGCCGCAATTTCAGGAGTATCGGACTCGGTCAGAGTTTCGACGCCATTTGGAAGTTCCTTCACGGTACGTTTGATCTTGTCATGGTTGCTCAGTAGGAATTGAAACACTTCGCGATCCGCGTCATGTCGATCATCGTGCTGTTCTGCACCTTGCCCTTGCCCTTTCCCTTGCATGCCTTGGCCTCGGCCACCGCGAAAGCCTTGACCTCGCCCAGGACCTGGCTGAGCTTGTGCGACATTCACCATGATCGCAACGGTAACTAAAACCAATGCTGAGAGTTTCATCAATTTCATCCTGAATAAAAGTAGGATAGTCTTACGGATTAATTTTGAGCCTGAGGCGCTAGCCGAATCTGATCAGTGGAAATCGGCTAGCGCCTCAGGCTCAAGTGGTTATGTGTATTGGAATGAACGTACAATGACATAGGCCGCTACAAGTAAAATCGCAGCAGCAAAAACTCGCTGTAATGTAGGGCCAGCCATTCGCTGTGCCAGCCAACTACCAATGAACAAGCCGGCGAGGCTACCAGCCGTGAAGATTGCCGACGTTTGAATAGAGAGGTCTTTACCGGCAAGTAGATGGCTAGCCGTTCCTGAAATACTGACGAGTGTTATTATCATCAGCGAAGTGCCAATGGCGCGCCTCATTCCCATGCAAGCGAACGTCACAAGGGCTGGGACAATGATAAAACCGCCCCCAACTCCGAACATACCGGTGAGCACACCCGCTCCAAGACCAACCAGACCGAGCAGCATCGCGCATTGCGATGTAAGACGCAAACGACCCTCAGGATCACGTTTGCAAGTCGGTCCTGCATTTACATCGATACCACCAGCGATGATCGGAAGGTGTGCAGTGCTATCCTGAGCTTTGATCCACATACGAACCGAGATCAACAACATCAAAAACGCGAACGCAACCAAGAGAATCGCTTCCGGAATCAAGTCCGCAAGCTTGGAGCCGATTGGGGCGCCGATCATGCCAGCTAATGCAAACAGTATCCCAGTTGGAAACTCCACCAATCCGTGCCGAGCACGTTGAATGAAGCCAACCATCGCAGTACTGCCGACGGTAAGAAGCGATATTCCAACCGCTTCTCTTGTTGGTATTCCCAGCGCGTAGACTAACAAAGGGACGGCAAAGATCGCTCCGCCGCCACCGGTCATACCCAGCGAAAAGCCGACCAAAGTTCCTAGCAATAAAGTTAGTAGTAGCATCGTGTTGACCTTTCGCTCTACCGACTCCTCTAGACTTCCATCGCGATGTCGACTGGCAATTGCGTTGGCAGATTCGAGGCTAGCCAAGCTTTATAGCCACCAACCATATCCATAATGTTTCTACGACCCAAGTTCGCTAGAATGCTCGAAGCGATCGCGGAACGATATCCGCCTTCGCAGTGCACAACAACCATTCGATTTGTATCAAGCTGATCGACTCGTTCTCGCAAGTGATTCAATGGGATATTGAGACTGCCTTCAAGGTGACCTGCGTTCCATTCCTTTTCATTTCGAACATCGAGAACAAGCGGCGGATTATCGTGCTTTAGTTGATCCGCCAATGCCACGGCGGTGATGCGTTCAATCTTTCCAATCAATTCTGGGTGATCGTGCAGAGACTGCATCCCGTGAACGAGATAGCCTTCTACATTGTCAAAGCCGATTCTGCCCAATCGAGTTACCGCTTCCTCTTCGTCACCTTCATCGGTGATCAACACAATCGGATGTTCTGTATTCAGGACCGTACCGCACCATGTTGCGTACTTCCCCTTCATTCCAACATTGAATGAACCGATGAGATGCGCTCCTTCAAAATCGATTGCCTCGCGAACATCGAGAATCTGTGCACCTGCCTCCTTCAATTCCAAGACTTCGTGTAACGAAAGTGGTTTCATGGAGTCCAATACCGCTTCTTTCAGGCTCGGACGCTCTTGTCGATTCAGTATTGCATCATGGATGAAGTAAGCTGGAGCCTCTGGCTGCTCTTGCGTGACGAGCTTCTTGAAGTCCTCACGGCTCATGGGTTGCAACGCGTAGTTGAACTTCTTTTGTTCGCCGATCGTTGACACAGTTTCCTTGCTTAAGTTCTTTCCACACATGGAACCAGCACCGTGGGCTGGATACACTAGAGTCGAGTCGGGCAGCTTAACCAGCTTATTCGTCAAGGAGTCGTACAGCATGTCAGCCAACTCATCGGCTGTAACTCCGATCGAGGCAAGCAAATCTGGTCGTCCGACGTCGCCAATAAAAAGCGTGTCGCCCGTCAAAACAGATTGTGGTTTATCACTGCTAGCCGCCAGGTCAAATACAAGAATCGAAATGCCTTCTGGCGTATGACCGGGTGTTTCCAAAATTTGCAATCGCGTATCGCCAAATTCGATGCGATCGCCATCCTTCAGTTTCGTCGCTTCGAACTCGGATTCTGCTCGTCGGCCGAGGAGTATTTTTGCTCCAACTTGATCTCGCAACTCGATGTGTCCGGCGAGAAAATCCGCGTGAAAATGAGTCAAGAAAACATACTTGATTTGGCAACCCGCAGCTTTCGCGTCGTCGATGTATTGAGCTACGTCGCGTTGTGGGTCAACGACTGCTGCGA
>JBEBHM010000077.1:0-17514 GCA_040080875.1 Pirellula sp. | reverse complement strand
CAACGAAAGCTGGCAGAGTATTGTCCGTCGAATCGACCGGTACCCATCTTTTTCCGTCATGAAATTCGACCCAAGCATGAAACTTCATTTCGGGTTGGTCGAGCGAGCGATTGAATTTCGCCCCGAGAGCAATTCTGCACGGTATCTGGAGAGCTCGTCCGACCGAAGCGAGCAGCAAGGCATGTTCGACACAGTCCCCACGTTTGTTCTTGATCGTAAGCGCAAGTTCCTGAATCTGATTGTCAAATTCGGTTAAGCTAATGCTCTTGTTCAATGCTTGAGCAAAGATGCCCATGGAGATGATCGGAGATTGGTCCCCTTGCAATGAATTGCTGAATTTTTCGGCAGCATCTCGAATGAGTTTGCTTTCCGAGGGGATGTGTTCTGAGCTCTCCAAGGCTTTGGGGTCGGATTTGGATTCATCGATCACGCCGATGATTTTTTCGAACGTCTTTCCCATTTGCGACACGGTCAACTCGACGGTGTTGGAAAGCAATGGCTCTACATGCTGATTGCATCGACCGGAGAAGTCGTCAAATATGTCTTTGGATTTGTGACTGACTCGATATTTTTGTTGGGACAAGCCCGAATTGGCATCCATCAACTTGTCGGCTGTTCCCTTGAGCGGAGTCGATTTCGAAGGGATAAACCGCAATTCGAATTCGGCCGCAAATTTTTGGGCCTCGAGTGGCTCGGTTCGAAAGGAACGAAAATCTTCGGATTGCAAGTACGACTTGTACGTCTCTCCCTTTCGGTCGACCCAAATCAAAGCCTGCCGACTGCGATCGCCCACGACTCCGATATTGCGAACCTCCAGCAGCTCTCGAGATCCGCCAAGTTTGGTGGGGGTAAGAATATAGTCATCCGTTTCGAGTTGACACTCAACGATTTTGGCGATGAGTGGGTCAAAGTACTTGAGTTTTCGAATTTCGTTTGGCTTGAGCGGCTTTCGAATGATCGATTGTTCCACTGCAAACGGACCGCGATAAGAGTCCTTCCATTCGATCGTTGAATTGACCTCACCCGCACTGCTCAATGTCTTAAGAACAAGACTGCCGGGTCGAACGTATGCTTCAAAGGACTGCTTATTGTCGCCGATCTCAATAGAACCATCTATCTTGATGATTTCACCATTGCTGCTTTCGATGGTGCTGAGTTTCATTCTCTGTTCCACGGGCTTTCCTTGCAGTGAGACGCGGGATCGCGATTCAATTTCAATCCTGAAGACACTGGAACCGGACGTCAGCGATGTCGAGACCGTTCTTTTTTCATAACCGACAGCAGTGTTTCCAACATATTGAATTTCCCAGATTTCGCGAGGCAGTTTGTCAGATGTCATCCATGGAGTTGATGGGTCATCTAGTGAAACCTTGGGCGGAGTTTTGGTTGCTGGCAGATTCTTGTTACCTTCGTCGGTATGCAATTTCGACAAATCGGGATTCGGTAAGGAACCGGTCGCCGGCGTATCGGACGATTTAGGATCTGGATCGGAAGGTGCAACACCCAGTTCTCGCAATACCTTGTTTGCCTCCTGCGCTTTCGGTTCTTTGGTGCTCGTGTCGCAACCACAATGGAAAACCAACAACGGCAAGACGAAGAGGAGGTAAGTAATGAGTCGATTGGTCATGAGTATTTTTTGAAGGGTGATATCGAACTTGGTTCTCAATCATAATTGATTTTTCGGAAAGCTCGACCCAATGATCCATGACATTTCAGGTTGTAGCGGTTGTAACGGCAAGAATTCGATTGGAAAAAACCCGAAAGCGAGTTCCCTGGTAGCTAAGTGACCTACTCTTGGGTGTTCCTCAGCGGATCTGAGGCAACCACATCGTTTCAATTCACTTGTCGCAACACACCCTAGAAAAGCACGAGCTATTCCAATGGGCACCGCTCCCGGATTTCCATCCAGCAAACCCCAAGCTGCACCAGAGAACTACACTCGCTCCAACCCGACGTCCAGTTTTCAACAACTGACGAACGACGAGCTTGAAGCACACATGGGTGTGTTTCGTTATGGTGCATTCGATTTGACAGATGCTGTGCGTCCGTCCTACGACCTGCAGGTAGTACCTCGCCAGGGGTTCCGGCATGACTCCTATACGGATCCCAACACAAACGCCCAAGTGCCGGTGATCATGGCGTCGGCATCGCGTGAACGACTGTTCGACCTTTTCATGGAACTCATCAGTTGCCTTGGAAACGAGGTCGATGTTGTTCTCGAAACCAGCCACTACGGGGAGACAGGCGAGCACGAGGATCTGTATCGTGAACACATCGATGTTCCTGTCCTTAAGAGTATCTTCTATGATTTTGAGGACATGATCCTCAATGACGGTTGTACTGGAATCGCCGTGTTAAATCCCAGAAAACAGCAAGAAGTGCAGTTCGACGAACACAAGATGATCATTTGCTATGGTTCACCGCTAGAGTCGTTTGAACGGATACTGATCAAGCACGATGTCTATCCAGACGAAGACATTCGGTTCATCACGGAAGCCGAACACGTACACAGCAGCACCGACGCATTTGCTCGCGAGTTTCCAAAACTTCAGGCTCAACTCGGAATCGATGGTCAACAAGACGACAGCGATCTGTCCTTTGAA
The DNA here is from genome assembly GCA_040080875.1 of Pirellula sp. GTDB lineage: Bacteria > Planctomycetota > Planctomycetia > Pirellulales > Pirellulaceae > JBKCUI01. The sequence goes on along the minus strand of JBEBHM010000077.1, from coordinate 14,911 downwards.
TGCTAAGGCGCAATGCTAATGCGCTTCACACCTTTTTTGGGTAGTGGATCTTGTTAAAGATCCTGTACCATCGGGATCTTTAGCAAACAGATCCACTACTCCCAGCCCCAGTATTTAGTGTTGAAGACGCATTACTAGTGATCGACCGACTGACCGTTGAGCATGAAGTCGATTCCCTGCTGAAATCCATTGGAATAGTAGACTCCGCCGTGGTGAGGCCCAGTTGATTGCTTGGCTTCCTGTAAAGTAAGTTCTGGTCCGCTTGCCCAGGCCACGCTGAAGTTCAACGGAGCTTCGAAAAGCATATACGATTCGCGTTTGGACAAAGGGACAAAGACGTAATGTGCCCCTTGCATGGAGTCTTCCGGCGTTCGGTCAAACGAACTGCGAACCGGGCACCGAAACAACCGGGGCGGCTGGAACAGAAACGGATCGGCATCGGCAATCCTCATTCCGATCGTTATCTTATCTTTGAGATTGTTCTGTTCCATCCAAGGCAAGATTTCGATCGTCCAGCCGCCGACAAGATCGGGCGGGTTGGCGCGTGGTAGCTTTTTGTGTACGCCCGCAAAACCGGCGATAGCAAGATTAATCTGGTGAATATTGTTCTTGCACACTGTCTCTCGTGCCCGGTCGCGAGCCGCCTGGACGGCGGGCAGAAGCAGAGCCATTAGAATCCCGATGATCGTCAACACCACCAAGAGTTCGACCAGGGTAACGGCACTTCGGTTCATGAGTTTCATGGGTTTCTCGGTTTATGGCTCCGTTGAAGACTCTAAATATATGGTAGCGGCAGGGCAATTCATTGGAAATCTTTAACCCTGGGTGAACCGTCCCCGAGAAACGGGGCGAAAACGAGTTAAGATTGACATGTGTCGGCAACCTCAAAATCCCCGGTTGTTCGGCTGTTTTACCATCTTTGCAACTTTGACACGTCGACATGAATATTCCTTTTCGGATTGCTGGCTCTGTACGATTGGCCGAGCACACTCACTATGCATTCTCCCAGTGCAAGGCTGGCAATGCAATTCTATTTCTGATGATCGTCGTGTTGGTAGGAAAGAATGAACCGGTTCATTCGCAAGATTTGTTTGGTGAGCCAGCGGCCTCGCAGCCTGCAGGTGGTAACGAGTTACTGAACACGGGCGTTTCCGAAAGCAACACGGGGTTGGATCCCAATGAGCGAAGCGCCGTAGTTCGGTCCTTGCGATTGAATCCCCCAAAGACTCCTAGTGACCTGGCTCGTGCGATCCAATTTTCGGCGAGAATTCGACGGTGGAGTGAAGTCAGCTATTGGCTTGATCAATTGCCCAAGTTTGGCATTGATGAGACTACCTCAACGCAAATGGTTCAGACCGCCGGTACACAGACGTTTCTGAGCCTACTCATTGGTGATGCGGAGCTTTCCGATTCGCATCGAGGGACGATCCAAAAGATCCTTGACCTTGCCAATTCGTCGTCACATGATCCGAACAAGCTTCGCTCCAACGTGGTGACTCTGTTGAAGCCGGACAAGCAGGCCCGAGTTCGGGCCTTTGTCGCATTGCAATCAGCCGGAAATCGTGGCGTTAAAGCGTTGATGGACTACATGCTATCCGAACATGCGTCGTCGCCAAATCCTACCATGTCCGAAGCGTTTTCACTTTTGGGCAAGCAAGCCGTGACAGCTTGGCAAGCAGCCATGATGACGTCCGATGCGCGAGCGCGCGGTCGACTCGCCTTGCTGGCTGCCTACTCAGGTGAGCCATCGCTCGCGCTGGATTTGTGTACCGTAGCCAACGATCGGGATATCGATGAAAGCGTGCATCAGACCCTTGCATCGATCGTAGCCAATCGAAACAAATCAATTCCAAGCGGACCTTCAACCTTTCGGCATGCGATAGACCAACTGCACCAAGCACTTAAAAACTATCAGCAAATACGGCGGCACGACGAAGCGGATGCGTTTACTGGCTGGCAATTATCCGAAGACGGTCACGAAGTGATCGAGCAACCCGCGCGCGAATCCGATTTGGCTTGGGCTCGCATCGTTCAGCTTGCTCTATGTGCGCTGCGGACCGGTCCGGCGGCTGACATCGATTCGGCGTTGGCGGTGGCCGTCCAATTGGAATCTTCCGCTCGCCGCTTGCCTGAAGGATCAAGTTTTGAGCAAGAGACCGTAGGGTTGTCTAAGTCCATGCGGGACAGTTATGAGTTCGGCTGTCTTGTTTTGGACGCTTCCGAGTCGTCCGACCTGGCGTCGGCTCAAAAAATGGCAGTAAAAAATTTGTCGCGATGGGCAACGCCAGGAACAACCCCAAGTGTTGTGCGCGAACGGCTTGTTCGAGCTTGCAAATCCGGATACGCGCCGGTGCGTTATGAAGCAGCAAGTACCTTGGTCGCATCCCTTTACGCCAATTCAAAGCAAGACGCCAAAAGTTTTGCGGACCAATCGTTTGAAGGCCGAAATCGACTGGAACGCATTTTGTCGGAAATGCGGGGGCTGGAGAGTCGCCCGCTAGCTTTGGTGATCGGTGGGAGCACAGAATTGCGGACACATACCCACGAGCTGCTGGAGGCCTATTCGTTCCGGGTCACGGAAGCCGCCTCGGCTGCCCAGACGATGGCGTCGATCCGAGAGGGACTGCCGATCGAGTCGATTTGCATCGTCGACCGAGTCTTAGAAATGGACTTGGGACAGCTGATTCAACGGATTCGAGGCAACCCCACGACCGCGAAATGCCCGATCGCCCTTCTTGCTGCATCCTTGAGCAGTGGAGCTCATTCGGTCGCCGCCCATGATGATCGGGTGGTGATGGGGAGCGTTCCGCCCGCACAGGCCGGCTTTGGCGACATTCTGCGCCGAATGAGTTTGGTAGGTCAATCACCGACAATCGATTCCACCCAGCGAATCGAATGGAAAGATCGCGCGGACGCTTACTGGAATAATATCCAAGAACTTTTTGCGTTGGCGCACCCAACCCCTAACTTCAAGCCCGTGATCGAGACCGCAGAAGGGCAAAGTCGCTTGATTTCGATTGTGGTCGACGATAATCAATCCATGCCAAAACGTGAGCAGGCCAGCCAAATTTTTGTGCAATCGGTTAAGCAATTTGGGCTGTTGATATCTTCCGAGACGGCAAACGCTCAGTACGATGTGTATAACACGCGAGGACCGTACGAAAGCGAACTTTGCGTTGTACTTGGGCGAGTTCTGGATGCCATCGAGGCATCCAAGGGCCAAAAAGAGTGGTCCGCAGTCTCGCGCTGAGCAAGTTGCGCGAACGGACGCCGACTTGAGTTTCGTTGGCGCCAAAGACAAGTACATGCATGGCCGGTTACAGGTTGGGTAATGAAGGAAATTATCGACTGAGCGAAAAGGGGCCATTGCCTGGCGTCATTGGTGACAGTCCGGCGATGCAGGACGTTTATCGAACCACCAGACGGGTCGCAATGAGCAACGCCTCGGTTCTGCTGCTGGGGGAAACCGGGACGGGCAAGGAGGTCATAGCCAACGCCATCCATCAAATGAGCCATCGCAATGGCGGCCCCTTTGTCAAAGTCAACTGTGGGGCCCTGAGCGAGAGTTTGCTGGAGAGTGAGTTGTTTGGGCACGTCCGAGGCGCCTTTACCGGTGCGGTTGGGAATCGCGCCGGACGCTTTGAAACGGCGCACACAGGTACCATTTTCCTCGACGAAATCAACAGCACTTCACTACACCTGCAGGTCAAATTGCTGCGAGTCTTGCAACAAAAAGAGTTTGAACGCGTTGGCGATACCGAAACCATATCCGTGGATACGCGAGTGATCGCCGCGAGCAATCGCGATTTGGCTTCAGAAATTGAGCAAGAGAAATTTCGCGAAGACTTGTATTGGCGGCTCAATGTCGTTCCCATCGAGTTGCCGCCACTCCGAAAGCGTCGGGAAGACATCCCAGCCCTCATCGCTCATTTTTTGCAACACTATAGCGCTCTCAATGATCGTTACGTCGTCCACATTCAGCGAGAGGCCATGCAATCGCTGCAGGACTACCATTGGCCGGGCAACGTGCGAGAACTGCAAAACTACATCGAGCGTTCCGTGGTCATGGCTGAATCCGACGAATTGACGTTGCAATTGCTGCCAGGCTGCGTCACCGGAGCTTCTCCGCCGTCGACATTATCGGTCGCCCGTTCTCTCGATTTCGAATCGCTGGTGGGAGGTGTCGTCCAAGAAGGCATTCGGGTTAGCGAGCCTGAGCAAACCGATCTTCACAGTAGAATCGTCGATCGAGTCGAGAAAGAACTCATTGCTCAAGTGCTGGCTTCTTGCAACTTCGTTCAAACCAAAGCAGCCGCGAGGCTTGGCATCAATCGAAACACGCTTCACAAAAAGATGAAAGATTACAATCTTGAGGGGCTCGATTCGAGCGAACCCTAGATACGCTTAACGAATCAATGAGAACATGACCAATTCATTTAGTAATGTGCAGGATGCCGTCGCAGCGATAGCGCGAGGCCAGGTCGTCATCGTGCTCGACGACGAAGATCGTGAAAACGAAGGGGACTTCGTTTGCGCGGCCCAAGGTGTTACGGCGGAAACGATAAATTTCATGTTGCAAGGGCACGGTCAATTGTGCGCGCCGGTGTTGCCGTCGGTCTGCGAACGATTGGAATTGCGTCCCCTGGTCGACCAGAACACGTCACCGCTGCATACTGCCTTCATGACACCGGTGGATCACGCGGGCTGCAAAACCGGTATTACTGCGGGCGAACGAGCCGAGACCATTCGTCGATTGGCCCGCGATAGCTCAAAGCCCTCTGACTTTGTTAAGCCGGGGCACGTGTATCCCTTAGTCGCCATGGAGGGGGGAGTGCTGCGCCGCGCAGGCCACACCGAAGCTACCGTCGATCTAGCCCGCATGGCGGGCCTCACTCCTGCCGGCGTCCTATGCGAGATTTTGAATCGCGACGGAGATCGTGCGACCCGCGACGAGTTAATGGAAATGGCGACCAAGTATCGGCTCGAAATCATTACGGTCGAGCAACTGATCGCTCATCGCCGAATCAACGAAAAGCTGGTGTCAAGGACGGCTCAGGCAAGTCTGCCGACGCAATACGGCGCGTTTGAGATCATCGTTTATGGCGTTCAATTCGAGTCGCAAGAGCCAATCGCATTGGTTTTGGGGAATTTGTCGGACGATAGCGACCCACCCCCCCTCGTTCGTATGCACAGCAGTTGCTTCACTGGCGATTTGCTCGCCTCGTTGCGCTGCGATTGCGGCGATCAATTGCACCAGGCGTTGGAGTCCATCGCTCGCCAAGGTCGAGGAGTGCTTGTCTACCTGCCTCAGGAAGGTCGAGGGATTGGGTTGGCTCAAAAGATTCGCGCCTATGCACTTCAGGAACAAGGCATGGATACCGTGGAAGCGAACCACGCCCTTGGATTCAAAGCCGACATGCGCGACTACGGGGTCGGGATCCAGATCCTCAAAGATTTGGGGCTGCGGCGAATTCGCTTGTTGACAAACAACCCAAAGAAAACCGAAGCTTTCAACCTGCGCGGCTTCGATCTCACCGTGACCGATCAAGTGCCCATCATCTCTCCAGCCAACGAGCACAACGCGAGCTACCTGGCAACCAAACGCGACAAATTGGGACATACGCTCCCTTGATTCTGCGAGTGCGAAACATGCTCAGGCGAGCGGCGGATTTCGTCGGACGATAGAAGAGGCACATTCCATGTGCCGTAGCACAATAAGGACGGCATTTGGAATGTGCCTGCTTCGTGCCTGCTACATTTGGTTAAGTGGTATTTATGTTGCCGCTCGACTTCGTTTCGGACAGCGTCCTCACGCAACTTGTTTTGTGCTACCATAGCAGTTCAATTCACTATTCATTTTATTGGAAAGGAACCACATGAACGCTGTTAGCACAAACACTATTGCAACCATCGCATACGCCAAGCAAATCGTCGCAGATATTGAGGACGCAAAGATGGCCGAGCAACCTCTTGGAATGAACCACCCAGCCTGGTTACTTTTGCACTTGTCCACAGCCGCAGATTACGCTGCGAGCCTGTTGGGCGGCAAGGGTGTTTGTCCACCCGACTGGAACGACAAAGCGGATACTAAAAAACCGCTTACACAAGATCGAAAGGCATACCCATCCAAAGAAGAACTCGTTTCGACGTTCGAGGCCGCGTTCCGAAACGCTGCAGATCTCTTTGAAAAATCTAGTGCGGAAAGTCTCAGTAAGCCGCAACAGCTTGGGTTCTTTGAGAAAGAGTTACCCACGGTTGCCGATATGGCGACGTTTTTGATCGTGGCTCATACCAATTTGCATTTAGGCCAACTCTCCGCGTGGCGACGTGCAATGGGGAAAGCTCCGCTGTTCTAATCCGCGAGCCTCCCGCGTGATATATGCTAACCCGATTCGTTAGCGATTTCGCATCGGGTTACCATCCTCGCGAAACTTCAATTTGATGCGTCGGCTTAATGAAAGGCCAGCGTCTCCGGGGACGTGATGGTGCTTAGGTCCGCATCTCGGTCACGCTTGTCCCCGTCGTGGAGCGACGGGGACACCGATCGGTTGCCCCCAGTTTTTTAGTTGACTCATCAGTCCAGCTTAGATTTTTGGGTAGTGGACCTTGTTAAAGGTCCTGTGGCTCAAGGATCTTTAACTTAACAAGATCCACTACGTCCAATCCCTATATTTAATCTGGACAGAGCACTAGTGGTGGCCGAGCAAGTAGTGACCTGGGTGCCAAGCGTGATGATGGTGATGATGTTGTGGTTGTGGATGGGGACTGCCATAGTTCACGTGGTTTGAGTAGAAACTTTGGACCGGTGCTCCCATCTGCGAACCATACCCTATCGGAACTCCGACATGCGCGGGGGCTTGGTACATGCCAGCCTGGTATCCAAGTCCTACCATTGGACGGTATGAGGGTTGTGGCATGTAACCCATGCCTCCACCATAGCCACTGCCATAGGCGCTCCCGTATCCTCCGCCCGCTCCATATCCACAACCATACTGTGCACCAACAGTTTGCGTTGTGGCGAACACGGCCACGACGGCAATCAACAGAAACTTGACTCGCAACATTCCAAACGACATGGTTCCATCTCCTATAAAGGTTCCTAACAACTTCCCACACAAATGAATACACATGCATGCGTCGTGCCAGAAAAAACAAAATCAGTGGACTCATGATTTTGCCTCATGCCGCTCGCATTCCATCAGCCGGTATTGGAGCAAGCCAAACGGCATCTGCTTTTAGTTCAGACGTTAACCAAAAAGCACTCACTGTGAACCTTAGACGCTTGACGTGGCCCGACAATCAACTGATTACACCTTCGAATCCAGGCGCACAGATAGCGAGTGAGGTTCGCAAAGACGCGGGTGATATCGTTGACGTCGATGCAAGGCGTGTTGTCCAAACGATCGCAGTTTTTACAAATCGACTACGATTCGTGTTGAAAACATTTCCGATCCCTGTCAGAATTGGAGGATGATTCGAAAGAGCCTACTACTTCTGATGTTGCTAGCAATCATCGCTTGCCCATTCAACTGCTTGGGAGTTCTCAAAGCACTTGTCTCTTCGTCTGACAATTCGATTCCAACATGCAGTTGCTGTGCACCCTCGCTGTCCTGCGACTCGTCCTGCGAAACTGACCCGTCCTCAAGCAGCGACGAAGAATTGCCAATACGTCCGTATAATAAAAATGGATGTCCAAGTTGTGTATGCAATGGAGCATTTTTTGTAACCGAAGTTCAAGTCGTTTCCAACGCATCGGAGATCGATGACTCACTGAACTTTGCTGCTGTGGAAGTCGATTGGCAAAAAGTTCAGCCGACAATACATGTCATCAATCAATGGTTGGCGTCTATAAGTCTTTCAGCATCATCGGGCAGTTTCGTGCGCATTTCGAATCAGTCTTTCCTGATTTGACCCCTTCCAGCGATCGACCGAAGGTCTGTCGCAATTCTGTCGTACGATCAATGATCCACGGTGAATTTTGGGCCGGGATCTTCCGAACAAGTTGTTATTGGCCAGTGTGATGATTTTGAAACGTCGATTTTTGCCGTGGGACTACGCGGTTCGCAACTTGATGCGGCGTCCATCCCGATCGGGGCTGACACTGATTGCGATTAGTCTCGTTGTCTTGTTGATTTTCGTCGTGGTCGGGTTCATACGCGGTCTGGAGGCTTCGTTAGCAAATAGCGGAGATCCGAATGCGGTCTTGGTCTATTCCGTGACTGCCGAGGAAAATATCGAAAACTCAGCCATCGCGGCCAAAACTCCAGCATTGTTAGCTGCAAGTCTGCCTGGCATCCAAATGCGCTATGGATCCCCGTATATTTCTCCGGAACTGTATCTAGGGACACGAGTGCAGACAACCGACGCCAAGACGGGCGGATTGGGGCTGGTCCGAGGTGTTACCCAAGCTGCCGCAATGGTCCGGCGTCGCGTCCGTCTCGTCGAAGGAGATTGGCCGGCCGCAGGCGAAGTGCTAATCGGACGACTCGTGGCGTCGAAATTGGGATGCGAAGCCCAATCGCTGTCGATTGGCAACCAAATTGTATTTGAGAATCAACCCTGGCGTATCTGCGGTACATTTACGGCTGACGGAGCAGCTTTTGAATCCGAAATCTGGTGTCCACTTGCGCAGCTCCAAAGTGCGCTCAAGCGACAGGATTTGAGCCTAGTCGCACTTGTGCTCAAGCCAGACTACAATCCCGCCGAAGTAAGCCTTTTCTGTAAACAGCGTACAGATCTGGAACTTCAGTCGGTTGTCGAGACAGAATACTATGCGTCGCTCCAAAAGCACTACAAACCTATGCGAATTCTCGCTTGGTGTGTTGTCTTGCTGGTGTCCGGTGGCGGAATATTCGCAGGGTTAAATGTCATGTACGGTGCGGTGGCAGGACGAGTTCGCGAGTTGGCAACGCTACAAGCGATCGGGTACCGTCGTCGTGCTATCTTGGTCAGTTTGATGCAAGAGGGGATGCTGCTTTCCGCGACAGGTTCGTTGGTCGCAGCGGCAATCGCAATTCCAGTCATTAACGGACTTGCGGTCCGATTCACGATGGGAGCATTTGTGCTCCGTATCGACTCGATCGCTCTTTTGATTGGGAGTTGCATCGGGATGCTCTTGGGAATGCTTGGGGCGATTCCACCGGCGGTGAAAGTCCTCCGAGGATCCGTCGCACAAAGCCTAAGGGCGATTTGAGGGTTGAGGGTTGAGGGTTGAGGGTTGAAGGTTCAGAGTTCAGAGTTCAGAGTTCATTAGGGTGTTTTGGGGGAGCAATGATGATGAATTGGAATTTGATTGGGTTGCTCGTTGCATCGCTGTTGTCAGTGGTCGTGATCGGTTGCAATGGCGGCGATACTCCGTCGGGAATATCGGTTGCCAAGAGTCCTTACGTTGCCAGCGTGGAGCCGGTGGGGGCTGTGCCAGTGGGTGACGCTCGGCTGTCTGTAAAGACGGATGAGCAAGTTACGCTGGTCGGACATATCGGTGGTTCGCCGAAACCCTTTGTCGATGGCATGGCTGCCTTTACGATCGTGGATCCCAAAGTAGCGTATTGCCCCGAATCGGAGGGATGCCCGACCCCGTGGGATTATTGCTGTGAGCAAAATGAAGTCCAGAAAAACATTGCCATGATCAAGGTCGTCGATTCGGCGGGCAAGCTCGTGGCTCAAGATGCAAAGAAATTGTTGGGAGTCAAGGAACTTTCGTTGGTGGTGGTGCAAGGGAATGCTCAGCGGGACGAACAAGGTAATTTGACTCTGCTGGCAACTCAAGTTTACCTCAAGGGACAAGCCAAGTAGGGTGCTATGTCAGCCACGCAATCAGGTTCTTCGCCAATCGACCTTCAGGCTTTCGCAAAAGAGCGACCGCCCAAGGTGTCCGCTGTAGTTCCACCTCACAAGTCGAGATGGTGGAATCGCCTGCTGGCTTGCTTGCTTGTTGTGGGCTTCATTGCAATTCTGTTATTCTCGTTGGAAACGTGGATGTTTCCGCCCAGACCTGTGCGTGTTATTCCGGTATTCACTATCCGCACCGACATGCAACAGGCAGGCAACGCGCAATTTCAAGCGGCTGGGTGGATTGAGCCTTGCCCCTCGGCGGTGAATGTAGCCGCCATGCTTGAGGGTGTTGTTGCCGAACTTCTGGTTGTCGAGGGACAAGATGTTCAAAAGAACGAACCGATTGCTCGGCTCGTCGACGCAGATGTCCAACTGGCGGCACGGCAGGCCAATGTCACCTTGCTTCTCCGACGGTCGGAGTTGGAGAGTCGACAAGCGGAGTGCCGGGCAGCAAAACTTCGGTTCGAAAATCCAGTTCATTTGCAAGCGACATTGGCCGAGGCCCAATCGATGCTGGCGAAGAGTGAAACAGAACTTGCAAAGCTTCCATTTCAAATTCGAATCGCTGAGGGACAGCTTCAATTTGCAGAGGAGGGCTTGGAGGGAAAAGAGGCGTCGCAGGGGGCAATTTCTGGACGCGCCTTGAGTCAAGCACGCAACGAGCGTCTTGCTGCGTTCGTCACTCTCCAAGAGCTTCGTCAACGAAGTCCTCGCCTCGAATCGGAAATTGAAGCGCTGCGTGGCCGCTCCGAAGCCCTTTCGCAACAACTCAAACTACTCATCGATGAAACTCGCCAGGTAGAAGATACCCAGGCTCGCCGAGACGCGGCAGACGCAAGCGTCAAGGAGGCGGAGTTGGCGGTCGAGCTAGCGGAACTTAGACTGAGCCGAACCACGATCACCGCCCCAATGTCGGGCAGAATTCTGCGCGTGTTGACTCAACCAGGTAGCCGAGTGATGGGACTTGAGGTGAACGGGACCCAAAGCTCCAGCACAGTCGCTTCGATGTACGATCCCAAGAAACTGCAAGTCCGAGTCGATGTGCGGCTCGAAGATTTTTCATGCGTCCAGCCTGGGCAAGTCGTTCGGATCTCAACGGCTTCGCTCAAGCAGCCAATCCTGGGACGAGTTTTACTGCCTACGTCGTCTGCTAACGTTCAGAAGAACACATTGGAGGTCAAGGTCGCAATCGACGAGCCACCCGAAGGAATTCGACCCGAGATGCTAGTAACCGCTACGTTCATCGCTCCACCAAATACCAGACAGGCAAATAAGAACACAGACGAAAGACTACAGATTTTGGTCCCGCGAGAATTGGTCCTTACAACGGGCGGTGGCAGTTCGGTTTGGATCGTGGATGCCAAACATCGTGCCTCTCGCCGATCGGTTCAACTTGGCAGCGATCAATCCGATGGCTTGATAGAAATTGCGAGCGGATTAGATCCTACCGATCGCTTGATCGCTTCGGACGTCGACGCACTTCGCGAAGCTGCCAAAGTGGTGATTCGCGGCGAACACGAGACGCTCGGCGTCAGCCAACCCAAACTACGAGATTGACAGGTAACCCGATGGCATTGGTTGAGATTCGTGGCTTATGCAAGCGATTCAAGAAAGGAGAGGAAGTCATCACTCCCGTCCAAGATCTCGATCTCGATATTGAGAATGGGGAATTTGTATCGCTCATGGGGCCTAGCGGCACCGGCAAAAGCACCCTCCTCAATCTGATCAGTGGTATCGATAGACCGGATGCTGGCACCATTCGCATTGATGGACTCGAAATAACAAGACTGTCGCGGGGAGAATTAGCCGATTGGCGAGCCGGAAACCTTGGCTACATTTTCCAGACACATAACCTAGTTCCGGTCCTATCCGCTTACGAGAATATAGAACTGCCCGTATTGTTGGTCCGCATGACCGCTGCGGAACGCAGACGACGTGTCGAACTTGCGCTGGAAGCCGTTGGATTGACGGATCGCGCAGGTCACTACCCACGTCAGCTATCGGGCGGACAAGAGCAACGGGTTGGGATTGCCAGGGCCATCGTTGCAAGCCCCAAAGTGATTGTTGCCGACGAACCCACGGGTAGCCTCGATGCTGAAACAAGCCAACAGATCCAAGTTTTGCTAAGTCGTTTGAATAGGGAACTCAACATGACGATGGTGATGGTGACTCATGATCCAGACGTTGCTAGACTTGCTTCGCGTCAATTGCGCATGGAGCATGGTAGGTTGATTTGAGGGTTGAGGGATGAGATTTGAGATGTTTCCGTTTGCGCCGTATCTATTCAAGAGCCTTTGGCGGCATCGCGCGCGCACGTTGTTGACCATCATCGGTGCCGCAGTTGCCATCTTCGTTTTTTGCATGGTCGAAGCCGTGCAGCAGGGGCTCGAGAGGCTAACTTCGGACGAAGACGCCCAACGTACATTGATCGTATTTCAAGAGAATCGGTTCTGTCCGACAAGCAGCCGATTGCCGGAGGACTACGCGAGAACCATCGCCAAGTTACCCGGTGTCCGCTCGGTGATGCCGGTGCAAGTATGGACCAACAATTGCCGTGCGAGTCTGGACATTATTGTCTTTAACGGAGTTCATCCCGAACAACTTCGTGCAGCACGAAACCTCACGTTGATTTCGGGATCGTGGGATCCATTCGAAAGCGAACGCGACGCGGCCATCATTGGACAAAGCGTAGCCAAACGACGCGGTCTAAAGGCTGGCAGCCAATTTACGATCGGAGACTTGTCTGTTAGTGTGGTCGGAGTATTCAGTTCGCCAACCCCATCGGAAGAGAACTTGATATTCACTAGCCTCGCTTTTCTTCAAATGGCGCGCGGGCTCGATGGAGCGGGATTGGTTACGCAGCACGAAGTTTTTGTTGAGCCAGGAAGCGATCCGGACTCGGTCGCGTCCAACATCGATTCGGTCCTGAAGTCCGGTCCAGTGGCCACGACCACGCGCCTCAAAGGTGCATTTCAAACTAGCACGCTGTCGGACCTGGTAGATCTGATCGGCTTCGCTCATTGGCTCGGATACGCATCGGTCGGCCTGGTGCTTTCCTTGGTCGCGACAACCATGCTGATGTCCGTTCACGACCGAATGAAGGAACATGTGGTCTTGCAGGTACTCGGCATGAGACCATGGCGAATTTTTCGAATGGTGCTTGCTGAAAGCATGCTGCTCTGCTTTGTTGGCGGCAGCATCGGCATGATCATTTGCCTCGCGCTGCTAAGCTTCGGAGGATTCGCGATTGGGGCCGAGGGTGTGACGATCGCGTTTCGTCCCTCTCTTGATATCGCAACGTCCGCCATTTCCGTTTCCATCCTCGTGGGCATTGTGGCTGGCTTTGTCCCGGCGGCGCAAACCGCAAGAGTAGACATCGTACCTATCCTCAGAGATTCGTAAGTGACTCGTAGGAGTTTCGCAGAAAATTCGGAGAGGCTATTGTGGCTGGCGTCGCGCAGTTTCATTCCTGGCGACCGCTTCAGGATACTTGGCAAGCGTTTCTCGCAACTGCTTTACAACCTCAGGCATCTCGGCAGCCAAATTTTTGGTTTCGTGCGGGTCTCGCTCGTAGTCATACAACTCCAATTCAGCTGATTCAGGCGGTTTACCTTGAATCTTCCATTCCACCATTCGATATCGTTCCGTGCGAATGGCCCTGCCCAACTTCGCGTTTGGATAACAATGAAATGCATGGTCGCGAACTCGAACGGTTGGATCACGAAGAACCGAAACGAGACTCATGCCATCGATTCGCTGAGGGCCCTTGGGATTGGGCAACCCAACGAGTTCAGCTAATGTCGGAAAAATGTCTACGGACTCTACAAGTTGCTTTGTCGAAGTGTTCGGTCTCGTTACTCCTGGCGCATAGATGAAAAGCGGAATCCGATTTGCTTGCTCGTAATTCGTATGCTTGGTCCAAATGCCATGATCGCCAAGATGGTAACCGTGATCGCTCCACAATACCACGATGGTGTTGTCGGCCAGTTGGAGTCGATCGAATCCATCCATCACTTTGCCTATCTGCGCATCGACAAAACTTGTACTAGCGTAGTAACCGTGAATCAATCGGCGTTTGAGTTTGTTCGAATAGACGGCATCCTTGTTTTCAGGGACGGGCTTGTATGCAGCGATTTCGCCACCTCTCTTGCCCGCAACCTCAGGTGCACCGACCGGTGGCGATTCGTGGTCCGGCATGGGTAACTTGTCCGGATCGTACAGATGCCAATAGCGCTTCGGTGCAGAGAATGGTAAATGGGGGCGAACGAATCCGGCCACGATAAAAAATGGAGTGCCGTCACGTTCACGACGGATTTTGGCCGCATCGAGTCGTGAGATTGTCTCAATTGCCACTCGGCCATCTGCATATCTTACATCGTCGGCAGTTGGAGATTCGAAGGCAGCGCCGCGTGGCAACGAGCGAATTTTGTCGAGACTCTGGTTGGTAAAGAGGGCTTCCTCGCGCGTTAACTGCCCGCCGTCCGTGCTTTCCGGATCAAGATACTCGATCACCTTTTCGTTGAAATGCGGGACAATAAACGATTTAGGATCACCTTCGTTGCCATGCCCGATGTGAAAAACCTTGCCGAGCGATTCTGTCCGATAACCGTGCGCCGAAAAATACTGCGGCAGGGTAATCGCATCGGGCATCGTTGTGCGCAGCTTGCTCCCCAGGCTGTACAATCCGGTCGACGTGGAATGCGAACCCAACATCAACGTAAATCGGGAGGGTGCGCAGACCGCTTGATTGCAATACGCCAAGTCAAATCGCATTCCACGAGCTGCCAACCGGTCGAGGTTAGGCGTCTTGGCGACGGTATCTCCATAGCAACCGAGAATGGGCTTCAAATCGTCGACCAAGATCAACAGCACGTTGGGCTTTTCGGCTGAATGCGCGACTGAGGTCAGCAAGAACGAAAATGCCCAAATCACGGTAGCCAAAAGTTTAGTAAAGAAATCGATTCGCGTTGTCATGGAGAGAGTTGGTGTGGGTGATCAGGTATGCCGTTGTCAAGGTGATCGTACATGATATCGCATAGAGCCTGATGTGGAGGTTTTGCTCCGCAAAACCGGTTAA
>JBEBHM010000684.1:0-4718 GCA_040080875.1 Pirellula sp. | reverse complement strand
GGATTGGGGAATAGAAAGTGATCCCGTCGATTTGCCTCAAGGGGAATCGATCAATCTGGAATTCGAAGTAGGGCTTCGGATTTGGCTTCGCGAGGGTTCTGGGACGACCATGATGACCATGCAGTTTCATCATTCTTGTTGCGACGGAATCGGCGGATATAGGTTTATCGGTGATTTATTGGCTCTGTACGGCCAGGTTTCGAGCTCGGATTCGTCACGATACGAACTGGCTCCGCTTGATCCCGAGCTGCTTCGCAATCGAAAAATGCGCATGACTGAATTCGCATTTCGAGGCAAGACATGGCAGTTGCATTGGCGCTGCTGGAAAGAGATCGCAAAGCTCTTCCGGAAAAAGATATCTCCCCTCGCCCCGCCTGCGATCGCGCCTACGGAATCAAATCGCGCCGCTTATCCCCAGATTGTTGTCGCATCCTTTGATCGCGAGACTTACTCGCGTCTGACGCATGCTGCCAACGAAAAGCAAATTGGAATCAATGATTGGCTTATCGCCACGTTATTCAAAACGCTTCAAAACTGGAACGAGCAAAGTAAATCTCCGACCAACACACCATGGATAAGGATCATGATGCCGACGGACATGCGCGACGCAGAAGACTACGCCATGCCTGCGGCGAACATCGTAAGCTATACGTTCCTAGCGCGCCGGGACCTTGACAGTCGGTGTTCGAAGTCGTTGGTCGATGGAATTTGCCGCGAGACGGCGTTGATCAAAAACGAACGACGTGGACTTCTTTTTGGTGACACATTGGGTGGAGCGACACGATATCGTTGGATACTCCCGTTTATGGCTTCCAGCAAGCGATGTCTGGCAACGGCGGTTTTGTCCAATGCGGGCGATCCGACCAAACGATTTATCGCAAAGCTTCCACGAGACAAGGGCCGAATTGTGGCGGGAAACCTTATTCTGGAAAACATCATCGGTGTTCCTCCGATGCGAATCAACACGCACGCTACGATTTCCATCGTCACCTATTTGCGAAAACTCGAGATCTGTTTGCGATGTTGCCCGCGAATTTTCAGCACGGACGACGCAAGACGCCTAGTCGACTTGTACGCTCAGTCGATCCGCGAATTGGTGGACGAAGACTAGCAATAGTCGATCAACAAGCAAATACTTCGCGCCTGCTCTTAGGCGAGCCAGGACGGCGTTGAGGCTGCCGCTCATCGCCCGTAGCCGATTTTGCGGAGCAAAAGTCGCCACAATTGCGCTGTCGTAATACTTGGCCTTGACGCAAGTCAGCTTGCATCGTTGCAGGCAGGCAACTGGGGCCAGTCGGGCTTTTGTGCTAAATAGTTCGCGACTTGCTTTAGCAACGGATCGATCGTTTCCACTTGGATTTGATGCGGTGGTTTCCAGTCGAACCAAGCGTGTCCGAGGTGTTCTGTCGCTACAATAGGGCGGTTGTTTCGCAACCACGCCAAGTAGATGGTTAACTCTTTGAGTTGCCTCTTGCCACCATTGCGAGCATACGAAACCCAGTAAAGATTTTTGAAAGCAAAGGTCGGGTCGACCCATATATCGGACTCGGTTAGCCCCGTTTCCTCGCACAGCTCCCGCAAGGCGGTTTGTTGTTTGGATTCACCAGGATCCAAGTGCCCTTTCGGGAGATCCCATCGATTGGCATGTTTCATTAACAAAAATTGAACGGCGTTTTGTTTGCGAAAAAGGAGAAACCCGCTTGAAAATACTTCTGGTTCCATGACTAATATGTGTGCTTGACCAGTACGTGAATCGATTCCAAAGCAAGAACGGACGCACATGAAGATATACACGAAAACGGGGGATGCCGGGACCACCGGTCTTTTTGGAGGGCCTCGTGTTGCCAAGGACGATCCTCGCATCTGCGCCTATGGGTCGATCGACGAATTGAATGCAGTCATCGGAATTGCGCGTGCCACAGCCTTGGGAGACAAGCTGGACTCCATCCTAAGCAGTGTGCAACATCAACTGTTTTCGATCGGAGCGGAACTTGCCACGCCGAACCCCGAGGAGCACCAGCTCAAATGGGATGCCGGTTCTCACGTAGCCGACATGGAGCGAACGATTGACGATCTGGAAGCGGGCCTCAAGCCGCTACGAAACTTTATTTTGCCGGGTGGAAGCACACAAGCTGCTCATTTGCACTTGGCCCGAACCGTTTGTCGCCGCACGGAGCGAGAGATCGTAAGCTTTTCGCGAGATCGCAACGTGAGCGATGCATCGCACATCGTGGTTTTCCTGAACAGGCTGAGCGATCTGTTGTTCGTGATGGCTCGTTTTGCAAACCATCAAGCGGGTGTTGTCGATGTCCATTGGGAAAGCCCCAGGAAGTAACGCAGGAGTCCAAGGATGGCAAGTCGAATTGCAGTCATCGATTTTGAAACCGCCAACAATCGCCCGAATTCAGCGTGTCAGTTAGGGCTTGTTGTACTCGAAAATTGGCGGATCGTGGAGGAACGAGAATGGTTGATACGACCGCAGCGAATGTATTTTTCTCCGATGTGCATTCGCGTTCATGGCATTACAGCGAGGGATTGCTTCGATGCACCGCAATGGGATACCGTGTGGGACGAATTGTTTCCTTTGTTGGATGGATGCGTCGTCATGGCGCACAATGTTGGATTCGACGCGGCTGTTTTGCAAGCGACTTGCCAAAGCTATGAAATCGCGGTTCCCCAGTTCGATCTTCAATGCACGCGACTCGTCTCACGGCGAAGTTGGCCAGGCTTGCCCAGCTATGGACTTGCATCCATCGCCGAGGCATTGAATATTCGTTTTCGACACCACAACGCACTGGAAGACGCAAGAGCCTGCGCCAAGGTCGCGATCGCTGCGGCAGAGAAGGCAAAAGCCGAAAGCATGGAATCGCTTGAAGATAGATTAGGATTAACTCGAGGTCGAATTTGGGTAGACCAAATTCGACTCCCGAGAACTCTTCGCCGTAGCCGAACAGAATCTGTCGCGGAGCCCGGCTCTCGATATCAGCCCAAGCTCTTTCGTACGGATGGCAACCCCAC
Organism: Pirellula sp.; assembly: GCA_040080875.1. GTDB lineage: Bacteria > Planctomycetota > Planctomycetia > Pirellulales > Pirellulaceae > JBKCUI01. The sequence continues at coordinate 1,700 of JBEBHM010000684.1, read as the reverse complement.
GATGTCCAGGACCGAACTGAAACGACGCGCACGTCTACGTGCCGACGCGATTCTGGCTGGCTGCGAAGATACCAGACCGCTCCAAGGAAAATACGTCGTGCTCATGCATTCGTTGCTCGGATTGGAGCGTGATGATGCCGTCTCATTCTTGGTGAACTTGGGAGCAGTAGTACAAAACAAAATCAATCTGCAGACACACTATGTGGTCGTTGGTCTCCCAACCGACGCCGAGAACTCGTCCGTTCTAAAAACGAGTTCAGGTGAGTCTCCGGATGGAGTTGATTCGACCAAACAACTCGACGAGGTTGCGGCCAGAAACCGCGATGGACAACCCATTCGCATACTCTCACAACGACAATTGCTGGCCTGCATTCCATCTGCATTGGCCATCGTGAGAGGAGATGGATGAGACCTATGCGCAACTTGTTCATCGTATTGGTCGGCCTTGTTGGTTTCACAACACTTGCTATTCCCGTTGCCTTTTCCCAATCGGATCGAATGACGGACTGGACACGACTCCCCCCAATTCCGGACAAACTGGGTGTTGCCGGACCTTTTTCAGGTGAGCACAACGGCGTGTTGTTGTTGGCCGGTGGTGCCAACTTCCCTGACAAGATGCCGTGGGACGGCGGGACCAAAATCTGGCATGATCGGGTCTATGCTTTATCGGACCCTACAAGCTCGTGGATCGAAGCAGGCAAACTCCCCAGACCGCTAGGATACGGAGTTTCCATCACGACGCCGAACGGAATCGTCTGCGTAGGAGGTAGCGATTTACAACGACACTACGCGGATTGCTTTCGTTTGCTATGGGAGAACCAGCGGCTCACGTTGACTGAATTGCCTTCGCTGCCGAAACCGGTGGCCAACATGTGCGGAGCGGCATTGGGAAACACGTTGTATATCGCAGGCGGAATCGAAACGCCGACTTCGACCTTGGCGATGCATTCATTTTATTGCATCGATTTGAGTGCGCCACAGTCTCAATGGCGAGAACTCGAGACATGGCCTGGCCCAGAACGCATGCTCGCTGTGGCTGCGGTCCAGGAAGGTGCATTTTTTCTCATGAGCGGAGTCTCCTTAACGCCAGACAACCTTGGCAAACCCGTCCGCAAATACCTAACGGATGCGTATACCTACAAACCGGAGTCAGGCTGGAGGCGTATTGCGAACTTGCCGCGACCGGCAGTCGCCGCCCCGACTCCCGCCATGGCGCATGGGAGTAACGGAATACTCGTCATCGGTGGGGACGATGGGGCCAACGTTGGATTTCAACCGCCCGAACGGCACCCTGGATTTCCAACATCAATTCTCAGGTACCAAAGCAAAAGGGATGAATGGTCGGTGTGGCATCAAGCCCCGCTGGGACAAGTGACCACCACGATCGTACCATGGGGAAATTCGTTGGTGATACCAAGCGGCGAGGTTCGACCGGGTGTCCGAACGCCGGAGGTTTGGGCGTACCGCCCTAAGGAGTAAACGGATCGGCGACGGCACCGCGGTGGCTGATGAGCGAATTCAAAATGGATCGGACGGCCATGCCTGCGAAATACCCATGCCCAAATTGTGTGAAGAGACGAGCGGGTCCACGGGCGGTTTGCATTGCATGTGGAAATCCAAAGCACGAATGTCGCATAGATCTACCGAAAGTCCCGAAAGCCTCTCAATCCATTTATCGATTTCACATACCGGCGTTACTC